>JACZSI010000140.1 GCA_022574265.1 Chloroflexota bacterium
CGAGCGGCGTCATCCGCTCGGCCGAGGAGCTCACCGACTACAGCCTGCCGATCGTGCCCGTGATGATGAACCTGTACTTCGCGCCCCAGGTGACGGGCATCCGTTCCTACCAGTTCGGCAAGGCGGTCCGCGAGGCGATCGACGAGATGCCCGGCGGCCTGCGCGTCGGCGTCGCGGCGTCCGGTGGCCTGTGGCACACGCCAGGCATGCCGGGCGCCTGGCTGAACGAGGAGTTCGACCACCGCACGCTCGAATGCCTGGAGGCGGGCGATGCTCGCGGGATGGCGGAGCACTTCGACTCCTACGTCATCCCGGACGACGACACCAGCCAGGACACGAGCCTCAAGGCCCGCAACGTCACGGGCATGCCATCGCTCGGAGGCCCCGCGCTCGGCACGCGCGAGACCTGCGCCTGGATCGCCGCCGCCGCGGTCACGGAGGGGCGCGCCACGACGATCGTCGACTACATCGACGTCTACGCCTCGCCCGTCGGCAACGCGTTCGCCTACTGCGACCAGCCGTAGTGAACGTGTATCTGGCCGCTCGGTTCACCCGGCGCAAGGAGATGCAGGCCTACGCGGAGGAGCTGATCGCGCTCGGCCATGGCGTCACCGCGCGCTGGGTCACCGGACCACCGCCATCGAGCCACCATCCGGACCAGGTCAGCGGCCACTCGCTGGCGTACGAGGAGCGCGTCTCCGTCGAGGACCTCAAGGACGTGGCGGACGCCGACTGCATCATCTGCTTCTCCGAGCAGCCGCGAGAGACCAACACGCGCGGTGGCCGGCACGTCGAGTTCGGGCTGGCGGTCGCGGACGACAAACGCATCATCCTGGTCGGCCCGCGCGAGAATGTCTTCCACTTCCTGCCCGTCGTCGAGAACTTCCGCGACTGGGCCGCCCTCCGCAAGCTGCTGGGCGCGGAGCGTGCCGCCGCCCGCTGATCCTGCGGCCTACGCGCACCCGGTCGCTCGCAACCTGCGCCATTCTCGTCTGGCGCCACTCGTGGGCGGCTCCCCACACTTGCCTAGAATGGATGCATCGGGGCGGGGGCGTCCGCCCGCCGTGCTCGGAGCTTGGGAGGGGAGGGCCCAGGACCGTGGCCGTGACCGACGACATCAAGGCCCGCGTCGACATCGTCGACGTGGTCTCCCAGTACGTGCCCGAGCTCAAGAAGTCGGGGCGCAACTTCACCGCGCGCTGTCCCTTCCACCAAGAGCGCACGCCGTCCTTCGTCGTCTTCCCCGAGCGGCAGAGCTGGCGGTGCTTCGGGGCGTGCGCGATCGGCGGCGACGTCTTCTCCTTCGTGATGAAGGCCGACAACGTCCCCTTCCCCCAGGCGATGCGGTCGCTCGCGGAGCGCGCGGGCGTCACCGTGCCGGAGCGCCGCCGCTCAGACGCTCCGCGCAACCCCATCTACGACGTGAACGAGGCCGCCCTGCGCTTCTTCCGCGACGCGCTGACGGCCGACCGCGGCGCGATGGCCCGCAGCTATGCCGAGCGCCGCCAGCTCGGCGAGCAGGCCATCGTGACGTTCGGCATCGGCTACGCGCCGAGCGGAGGCGACGAGCTGCTCAAGAGCCTCGGCGCGCTCGGCTTCGCCGAGGAGCTGCTGCTGGCCGCCGGCGTCGTGACCCGCGTCCAGAGCGGGCAGGTGCGCGACATGCTCCGCGGGCGGCTCGTCTTCACGCTGCGGAACGCCGACGGCGACGTCGTGGGCTTCGCGGGACGCTCGCTTGACGGGACCGACCCGAAGTACATCAACACGCCCCAGTCGCCGGTCTTCGACAAGGGCCGGATGCTGTACGGCTTCGACCGCGCGAAGAGCGCGATCGCGCGCGACGGCGTCGCCGTGGTCGTCGAGGGGTACACGGACGTCATCGCCGCGCACGAGCACGGCTACGAGAACGTCGTCGCGTCCATGGGGACGGCGCTAACCGGCGAGCAGATCGCGCTGCTGGGGACGCATGCGCAGCACATCGTGCTGACGCTGGATGCCGATGCGGCCGGCCAGGCGGCGATGCTCCGCAGCCTTTGGGCGGTCGCCGAGAGCGTCGGCGGCGGGACCGATTGGGCCCGCGAGCGGTCCAGGGACCTCTCGCGGTGGGGAGTCGTCACGCTGCGGGATGGGAAAGACCCGGACGAGATCATCCGCGCGGACCCGGGCCGGTGGCGGAGCCTGGTGGCTGAAGCGGTGCCGTTCCCGGACTTCTTGCTGGATGCGGAGGCCACGCGCGGCGGGCTGACGGCCGACGAGAGCAACGCCGCGACCGTGCAGCGCTTCTGGCGGCTGATCGCCGGTCTGTGGGACTGGGCGGCCCAGGACAGGCTCGTCGAGCGGCTCGCGGACCGCCTCGGCGTGGGGCGCCCGACGCTCGAGGCGGCGATGGGCCGCATGTCCTCGCGCGTGCAGCCTGGGCGGCGGTTCGCCCGTGGACGCGAGGCGCCGCAGGGCGCGGTCGAGTCGGTGCTGCGCACCGTCGGCCGCGAGCCGGTGGAGGAGCACGCACTCGCGCTGGCGCTCCAGTTCCCCGAGATCCTGGCGCGCGTGGGCGAGGCCGCTGGCGACCGTTTCGCGCGGCCCGAGAACAGGGCGATATTGAGTGCGCTCCAGGAGGCTGGTACAATAGAGGGAGCCTCCGCGCAGCTTGACGGCCCGATGGCCGAGCATCTCGGCCAGCTCTCGACAAGAGCCCTACCCCCGGCCGATTCGAAGCAGCGCGCGGCGGAATGGACCGAGTGCCTCCGCAGGCTCGAAGAACGCTACCTCCGTGAGCTCAAAGAGCAGGAGAGCGTCGCGCTCACCGAAGACACCTCCGGCGACGCTGAGTACCGCGAGGCGGTGAGCCGCCAGGCGCTCGAGACCAACGAACGGTTGAAGGACCTCTTCACCGGCGAGACCGTCAAGCCCTAGCGGCCACGACACGAACAGCGAGGACCTAACTTGGCAGAAGCGAAGACCAATCGACCGTCGCGGGCGGCAGCGAAGAGCGGCGGCTCGACCGCGGTGAAAGAGCCGAAGACCGAGAAGAAAACCGCCGCCGCGAGCGTGGCGGCCGCGGCGGTCGCGGACGCCGTCCAAGGCGCCGCCACCACCGAGACCATCCCCACGGGGCCGACCAAGGCAGACCTCGCCAAGGCCAAGGCCGAGGCCAAGGCCGCCGAGGAAGAGGCGGCCAAGGACCTCGACGGCACCGAGCTCATCGACGACCCGGTGCGGATGTACCTGCGCGAGATCGGCCGCGTGACCCTGCTGACGGCGGCGGACGAGCGCCGTCTGGCGCAGGCGCTCGGCTCCGGCAAGCACGTCGAGAAGCTCGAGAAGGACATCACCGAGGAGACGGGGCGGCCGGCGCAAGCCTCGGAGCTCGTGCGCAGGTTCCTCATGCGCATCCGGGAGTCCAACGAGCTCATCGAGGCCCTCGCGGACCACATGGCCATCGAAGATGCGATGACGATCAAGGTGCTGCTCACCGACGAGAAGCTGCGGGCGGGCATCGACTCGGAGCTCGACGTGGAGATGCTGGAGACGTTCGCCCAGCGGTGGAACAAAGAGCCACTGGAGGTCGCGCAGCAGATCATCCAGCTCTCGCTCAATTCCCACGTGCTCCCCGAAGAGACGCTTGAGGTGATGGGCGAGGACGTCCCCGTCAAGAGCCTGGACGACGCGCTCGAAGACGCGGACATCGGCCAGCGGCTCGAGTCCAATGAGCTCCTGCTCCGCATGCACTTCGCCGCCGTGAAGCTCGAGGGCGTGCGCGCCCAGCGCCACCTCGCCGAGGCGAACCTGCGCCTCGTGGTCAGCGTCGCGAAGAAGTACATCGGCCGCGGCATGTCCCTGCTGGACCTGATCCAGGAGGGCAACATCGGCCTCATACGCGCCGTGGAGAAGTTCGACTACCGCAAGGGGTACAAGTTCTCCACCTACGCGACCTGGTGGATCCGCCAGGCCATCACGCGCGCCATCGCCGACCAGGCACGCACGATCCGCATCCCCGTGCACATGGTCGAGACCATCAACAAGCTCATGCGCGTCAGCCGCCGCCTCGTGCAGGAGTATGGGCGTGAGCCCACGACCCAGGAGATCGCGCTCGAGATGGAAGTCACGCCCGAGCGCGTCCGCGAGATCATGAAGGTCTCCCAGGAGCCCGTCTCCCTCGAGACGCCCATCGGCGAAGAGGAGGACTCGCACCTCGGTGACTTCATCGAGGACCGCAGCGCACCCGCCCCGGCGGACGCCGCGACCTTCCAGCTGCTGCGCGAGCAGGTCGGTGACGTCCTCGGCACCTTGAGCGAGCGCGAGCGGAGGGTCCTGCAGCTGCGCTTCGGGCTGGAGGACGGCCGCTCGCGCACGCTCGAAGAGGTCGGCCGCGACTTCGGCGTCACCCGCGAGCGCATCCGGCAGATAGAGGCGAAGGCGCTGCGGAAGCTGCGGCACCCGAGCCGCTCGCGCAAGCTGCGCGACTTCCTCGAATAGGCGCACCCCGAACACGCCTGAGCAAGAGACCCCGGAGAGCCGGGGTCTCTTCACGTCAGCGCCCGCCTAGCGCGGCGGCTCGTCCGCCGAGGGGCCGTCGTCGAGCTCCGGCGGCGCCGCCCCCGCGGAGGCCCGCGCGTAGTCCTCGAACAGCAGCAGGCCGAACACGCTCAGGAAGGGAACGAGAACGCCAGTCGCCACGGCGTCCACCCCGACCATGACGGGGACGGAGGCGCCAGCGAGGAGCAGTCCGACGGCGAAGGTGAGGACGAAGATGGGAACGA
>JACZSI010000141.1 GCA_022574265.1 Chloroflexota bacterium
GCACGCCGTCGATGTCGACGGCGAAGGCGCTATCGCGCTCGACCTCGACGATCCTGGCGTTGCACACCTGCGCCGTGAACTCGTACATGCCGAACGTTGGCACGCTGTTCACGACGGCGTCCCCAGGGCCGAGCACCGCGCGGAACAGCAGGTCGATGATCTCGTCGCTGCCGTTGCCGACGACAACGTGCTCGGGTCCCAGACCGGCGTAGCGGCCGACGGCCTCGCGCATGGCGCCCTGGGCCGGGTCGGGATAGAGGTGGGCGTCCCGAAGCGAGGCGAGGGCCTCCGCAACCTTGCGGGACGGTCCGTAGGGGTTCTCGTTGGCGTCGAGCTTCACGATCTCCGATACGGGGATGCCGGCCCGCTTGGCGAGTACCTCCGGTGGGTCGACCGCCTCGTAGCCGTCGAGGGCCCGCAGGTGGGGCAGGACGAGGTCGATGGCCCGGCGTCTTGCGGCCATCAGCGGCTCTCCTCAGGCGGCGTGAGCGCGCTCTTGCCCTCGAGGCGGAGCTCGATGGCACGGGCGTGCGCCGTCAGACCTTCGGTCCGGGCGAGGGTGGCCGCGGCTGGGCCTATTTGCGTAAGCGTAGCTTCGTTCAAGCGCACGACGGGCTGATAACGCAGGAACGTGTGGACGCCGAGGCTGGAGGCGAAACGGGCCGTTCCGCCGGTCGGCATGACGTGGCTGGGGCCCGCGACGTAGTCGCCGAGGACCTCCGGCGAGTGCTCGCCGACGAATATCCCGCCTGCGTTGCGGACCGCGTCCACGTACGACGCGGCGTCGCGCACGAGCAGGCAGAGGTGCTCCGGAGCGAAGGCGTTGGCGAGCTCGATCGCCTCGCCGACGCTGCCGGCGACGACGGCCACGCCGTTGCGCTCGACCGCGGCCGAGGCGATGGCGCGCCGGTCGAGGCCGGCGAGCTGGCGGTCGACCTCGGCCACGATGCGCTCGGCGACGGCGGCACTGGTCGCGACGAGCACGGGCGAGGCTAGCTCGTCGTGCTCGGCCTGCGCCAGCAGGTCGGCGGCCGCGATGACGGGGTCCGCGGTCTCGTCGGCGATGACCAGGGTCTCGGTCGGGCCGTAGAGGCCGTCGATGTCCACCGCTCCGTAGACCTCGCGTTTGGCGATGGACACGAAGACGTTGCCCGGCCCGCAGATCTTGTCGACCTGGGGCACGGTGGCCGTCCCGTAGGCGAGCGCGCCGATGGCCTGCGCGCCGCCGATCGCGAACAGCCGGTCCGCGCCCGCGACCGCCGCGGCGGCGAGCGTGGCCGGTCCGGGGTCCGGCGTGCAGACGACGACCTCGGGCACGCCAGCGACCTTCGCGGGGATCGCGGACATCAGCACCGTCGAGGGGTAGGCCGCGGAGCCGCCGGGGACGTAGAGGCCCACGCGCTCGATGGGCACCATCCGCTGGCCGTAGCCGGCGTCTTCGTCGTGCCAGGAGCGCGGCATCGAGGCCTCCGCGTAGGCGCGGATGCGGCCCGCCGCGGTGCGGAGCGCGTCGACGAGGTCCGCCGGAAGCTCGCTGAGCGCGCGCTCCCACTCCTCGCGTGGGATCTCGAGCTCGCGGCGGTCGTCGCCGTCGATGCGCTTGGCGTAGTCGCGGACGGCATCGTCGCCGCGCTCGCGCACGTCCGCCAGGATGCGGCGGACGGCCTCGGTCGCGGACAGCGGCTCGCCGAAGATGGCCTCGGTGCGCTTGGCGGCGGCGGGCGGCAGCACGGGCTCCGCGTACGCGGGGCGGCGCGTCAGCAGCCTGCGCGCCTCTTCGATGTCGGTGACTATCCGCAAACGTCCTGCCCCCTCATCCTCGGCTTCGCCTCAAACCCTGAGCTCTCCGTCGTGTCGCGTCGGTGCCCCACGACCGTTTCGACCATCCCCCCGTCCCCCTTCCCCCTTCGACTGTGCTCAGGACAGGCTTCGACAGGCTCAGGGCAGGCGGGGGGCTTGCAAATACGGCGGGTCGTCTGAGGCAAGCGTTCGTTCGTACTTCGAGAGCCTCAGCACGAACGGTATGCGGGACGGGTGCTTAGCCAAGCCCCAGCTCCCGGAGGAGGGCGGCGTAGGCGGCGCTTTCTGCTCCGAAGACGTAGTCGGCGCTGGAGACGGTGACGGACGCGCCGCCGACGGAGCGGAAGTGGTCGACGACGGCCGTTAGGTCGGAGCGGCGGACGTAGACGGTGACGGAGAACCACGTCTTGCCGTCCGGGGAGTAGACGCGAGAGACCGTCGGGCCGTGCAGGCCCGCGGTCTCCGGGCGGTCGAGGACCTTCGCGGCGACCTCCTCCTCGCTCTTGCCCTGGACGTTCGCCGCGACGCGCGCGTAGGAGGCCGCGGCCTGGTGAGCCTCGATGCGCTCGATGACCTCACGGGCTCGGGCGAGCCGCTCGGGGTGCTCCTTCAGCAGCGTCCGGCTGCCGATCAGCACGCCCTCGGACGCGAGCACGGTGCCGTCGCCGAGCCGGCGCAGGTGGTTCTCGCGCAGCGTCACGCCGCTGGCGGAGATGTCCGCGATAACGTCGGCGTAGCCCATGGCGGGGGCTGCCTCCAACGTGCCGCTCACGGCGGCCATGGTGAAGTAGTTGACGCCGTGGCCGAAGAGGTAGCGCCCGACGAGGCGCGGGTACTTGGTCGCCACGCGCAGCTCCCGGCCGCTCTCGCGGAACTCGACGGAGAGGTCGGCCAGGTCGGCCATCGAATCGACGTCCACCCACGCATCGGGCACGGCGATCACGAGGTCGCACGCGCCGAAGCCGAGGGCCGGCATGATGAGCAGCGCGTCGCCGCCCTCGATGCGGCCTTCGGCGTAGCGGTCGTAGCCCACGAGGCCCAGGTCGGCGTTGCCGTCCTCGACCTTCGCGGTGATGTCGGCGGTCCGCTGGAAGATGACCTCGAGGCCGTCTATCGCCGGGACCGAGGCCGTGTAGCGGCGGGCGCTCGGGCGCACGACGGGCATGCCGCACTCCGCGAGGAAGTGCAGCGTCGGCTCGTACATCGCGCCGTCGCTGGGGACGGCGAGGCGCAGTCCGCCGTTCGACCTGCCGCCGTTAGACGTTCTTTTCCGCGACTCCGCCATCCGCTCCCACCCGCATCACCGTCTGGATACCACGTTGCTGGGCGAGCTTGGCCGCCTCGGCATCCGAGCGCCCGGCGAGCTCGAGCTCGGCCGGGATGCCCTGCGCGCGCAGCCGCTCCGCCAGGGCTACCGCCTGCTCGATGCCTGTCTCCTGCGGCACGACCAGCACGCGCTGCGCTCCGTCCGCCTCCTCGGCCCCGAACCCGGCCGGCAGCACGTCCGAGATGCGGTCGACCGCATACGCGAAGCCGAGCGCGGGGACGTCGCGCTTGCCGCCGAGGGCGTGCACGAGGCCGTCGTACCGTCCGCCGCCGCCCAGCCAGGGGGCGCTCTTGACCCTCGGGTGCTCGATGGCGAACACGACGCCGGTGTAATACGCGATGCCGGGGGCTGTCCCGAGGTCGAGCACCACGGGCACGCCCTTGAGGTCGTACGGCGCCAGCGCCGCGAGCAGCTGGTCGACGGGGGCCAGCAGGCCCGCATCGAGGCCGTAGCTGCCGAGCAGCTTGCGGAGCTTCGGGAGGACGCGCGCAGAAGGCCCAGAGAGCGCGACGAGCTCCTGGGAGAAGCGCAGCGACTTCTCGACGATCTCGGGGACGCCGGCTTCGCGTAGCTTCTTGAGGTACCGCTTGAAGATCTCCTCTGGGGTCCGCTGGCCCGTCTCGCCGTCGATCCCCTGGCCCAAGAACCCCTCCACCATGTCCTCGGCGTCCTCCGGCTCCATGCGGCGGGCGAGCTGAGTGATGCGCCGGTTGCCCTCGGACGGCAGCAGGCCCATGTCGAGCGCACGCGCACGCACGCCGTCGAGGCCCCGCGGGCCGCTGCGCAGCTCGTCGAAGCTGCCGAGGACGAAGACGCGGGCGCGCTCGGAGAGGCCGAGGCCGTCGAGCATGGCGTTGACGACGCCGATGTGGCCTATCCGCAGCCGGTGGCCCTTCACGCCGAGCGCGGCGAGCCCCTGCACGGCGAAGGCGAGCACCTCGGCATCCGCCTGGGCGCTGCCGGCTCCGACGAGCTCGGCGCCGAGCTGCTGGAACTCGGAGCCGCCATCGGCCTCGCCCTCGTAGCGGAAGACGGGGCCGCAGTACTGCCACCGCTGGGGCATCGGGCCCTTCAGGCGGCGGTCGACGATGCCTTGGACCACCGACGAGGTGAACTCAGGGCGCAGGCTGACGCGGCGGCCGCTGGGGTCGACGAAGCTGTACATCCTGGCGGCGAGCTCCCCGCCGGACTTGCGAAGGAAGAGGTCGGTGCTCTCCAGAACCGGCGTCGAGACGGTCTGATAACCGCGGCGGTCGAGGAAACGCTCGAGGCGGTCGCGTATCGTGACCAGGCGTCGCCAGCGCGCCGGCGAATAGTCTCCAGGGGACATCACACATTCTCCAGGAAGCCGACGACAGCCTGCCGCAGGCGACGGCCTATTGTACCACCCAAGGGCACAGCCCTTGACCCACTTGGGGTAGCGCCCCCCGTAAGGGGCTGCGGCTCGGATGCATGGCACGGGCTCTGGAGGGCGCCGGCTCGCCCTGAGCTTGTCCGAGGGCCAGGGGGGGGTGCGCGCACGGCGGGTCGACGTGGGCAAGCGTTCGTTCGTACTTCGAGAGGCCTCAGCACGAACGGGGG
>JACZSI010000142.1 GCA_022574265.1 Chloroflexota bacterium
CTGCCCGAGGCCATCGGCACTGCGTTCGGATGGCCCGCCGCGATCGAGACGACCGCCGAGGCGAACCCCGGCGACTGCACGCCCGAGCAGCTGCGAGCGATGCGGGCCGCCGGCTTCGACCGCCTGAGTATCGGCGTGCAGTCCTTCGACGACGCGGAGCTTCGCCTGCTCGGCCGGCGGCACTCGGCCGACGACGCCCGCGCGGCCGTGCGGGGTGCCCGCGCGGCCGGCTTCGCGAACCTCAGCATCGACCTGATGCTCGGCCTGCCCGCACAGCCGCTCGATTCGTGGGCGCGCTCGATCGACGAGGCCGCCGCGCTCGACGTGGACCACGTCTCCGTCTACGCGCTGACGCTCGAAGGCGGCACGCCGATGGAGGCCGACGTGGCCAGCGGCGCGCTGCCCGAGCCCGACGCCGACCTCGCGGCCGACATGTACCTCCTCGCGCAGGAGCGCCTCACCGCGGCCGGCTTCGAGCAGTACGAGATCTCGAACTGGGCGAAGCCGGGGCGGGCGAGCCGCCACAACCTCGCCTACTGGGAGGGCCGGCCGTACCTGGGCGTCGGGCCGGGCGCGCACTCGCACCTGCTCGGCAACAAGCTCGGGCCACACGGCGTCCGCTTCGCCAACCTGCGCTCGCCGCGCACCTACATCGAGCGCGTCTCCGCGTGGGAGCCGGAGGGCGCCGTCACCGCGAGTGCGCTGGCGAGCGCGGGCGCGGTCGACACGGCCGATGCGCTCTCGGAGGCGACGGCGGCGGGCGAGACGATGATGATGGGCTTGCGCCTGAACGAAGGCGTGTCGGACGCCGCGTTCCGCGAGCGCTTCGGCGCGGGCATCGCCGAGCGCTTCCCCGGCCCCGTCGCCGAGTGCCTGGGGCTGGGGCTGCTGGAATGGAGCGGCGGCCGCCTCCGCCTCACCGAGCCGGGGCGGCTGCTCGGGAACGAGGCGTTCGGCCGGTTCGTCGCGGCCGCCGCCGCCAGCCCTTAGCCAACGTCCGCCGGTTATGGAACAATGAGGCGGTCCGCGGGAGCACGCCATGCACCAGCTCGTCCTGCTACGCCACGGCCAGAGCACCTGGAACCTCGAGAACCGCTTCACCGGCTGGGTCGACGTCGACCTGACGGAGACCGGGGTCCGCGAGGCCCGCGCGGCCGGCGCGCTGCTCCAGGCCGAGGGCTTCGTCTTCGACGTGGCGTTCACGTCGGTGCTCAAGCGCGCCATCAGGACGCTGTGGCTCGTGCTCGACGAGATGGACCTGATGTGGGTCCCGGTCGAGCGCTCCTGGCGGCTGAACGAGCGCCACTACGGCGCGCTCCAGGGCCTCGACAAGGCCGAGACCGCCGCCAAGCACGGCGATGCGCAGGTGGCGATCTGGCGCCGCAGCTACGACACGCCGCCGCCCACGCTCGGTCCCGGAGGCGAGCGCGACCCACGCTACGCGAGCCTCGCCGAGCGCGACGTGCCGCTCGCGGAGTCGCTCAAGGACACCGTCGCGCGCTTCCTGCCGTACTGGAACGAGACCATCGCCCCGGCCGTCCGGTCGGGTAAGCGCGTGCTCATCGCGGCCCACGGCAACAGCCTGCGCGCGCTGGTCAAGCACCTCGACTCGGTCTCGGACGCAGACATCGTCGACCTGAACATCCCCACGGGCGCGCCGCTCGTCTACGACCTCGACGACGACCTCAAGCCAACCGGCCACCGCTACCTGGGCGACCCGGACGCCATCGCGGCGGCCATGGCCGCCGTCGCCGCCCAGGGCAAGGCCAAGCCTTGAGCCTGCGCGCGCTCTCCTGGAACGTCAACGGCCTGCGCGCCATCCACCGCCACGGCGACTTCCTCGACTGGCTCGCGGCCGAGTCGCCGGACATCCTCTGCATCCAGGAGACGAAGGCGCAGATCGAGCAGCTCGTCCCGGAGCTGCGGCGCGTCGACGGCTACCACGCCTACTTCGCGTCGGCCGAGCGCAAGGGCTACTCCGGCGTCGCGATCTACACGAAGGAGGAGCCGATCGACGTCGTGACCGGCCTCGGCATCCCCGAGTTCGACGCCGAGGGCCGCGTGCTGATCGCCGAATACCCGGGGTTCGTGCTGATGAACATCTACTACCCGAACGGAAAGATGTCGCCCGAGCGGCTCGACTACAAGATGCGCTTCTACGACGCGTTCCTGGCCTTCGCCGACGGCCTGACCGCCGCGGGCCAGCCGCTCGTGGTCTGCGGCGACGTCAACACGGCGCACCGCGAGATCGACATCGCACGGCCCAAGGAGAACGCGAAGATATCCGGGTTCATGCCCCAGGAGCGCTCCTGGATCGACACCTTCATCTCCCACGGCTTCGTGGACACCTTCCGGATGTTCAACGACGAGGCCGAGCAGTACTCGTACTGGGACATGAAGTCTCGGGCGCGCGACCGGAACGTCGGCTGGCGCATCGACTACTTCTTCGTCAGCGAGGGGCTGCGCGACCACGTGAAGGACGCATGGATCATGCCCGAGGTGCAGGGCTCCGACCACTGTCCGGTGGGCATCGAGCTGGATGTCTAGGCGGCTCCACACCCCCGTGAAGGGGACCCGCCTGCGTTCAGCCAGGGTCCCCGCGCGCAGGACGCCCCGGTTGCTGTCATTCTGAGGAGCCCTTCCCGCGAGGGAAGGGCGACGTGAGAATCTCTCAGGAGCGGCGGCCCGCCCGCCAACGCTTGGTAGGGGCGCGATTCATCGCGCCCTGCGCGCTACCCGGCCTTGCTGAGGATGTTCAGCGCCGCGCCGGCCTTGAACCACTCGATCTGATCGGCGCTCAGCGTGTGGTCGAGGGCGAGCGTGTCCGACGAGCCGTCGGCGTGGTGCAGCGTCGCGCTGACCTGCGAGCCAGGCGCCAGGCCGGCCAGGCCCGTGATGCTGATCGTGTCCGTCTCAAGCACCCGGTCGTAGTCGTCCGGGTCCGCGAAGGTCAGCGCCAGCACGCCCTGCTTCTTGAGGTTCGTCTCGGCGATGCGTGCGAAGCTGCGCGTGATGATGGCCCTGGCGCCAAGCAGCCGCGGCGACATCGCGGCGTGCTCGCGGCTCGAGCCCTCGCCGTAGTTGTTGTCGCCGATGGCGACCCAGCCGAGGCCGTGGTCGCTGTAGTAGCGGGCGGTCTTCGGGAACGGCCCACGCTCGTTGGTGGCCTGGTTCAGCCCCTCGCCGATCTCGTCGGTGTAGGCATTGACCGCCCCCGAGAAGGTGTTGTCCGAGAGCAGGTTGAGGTGGCCGCGGAAGCGGAGCCAGGGCCCGGCCGGCGAGATGTGGTCGGTCGTGCACTTGCCCTTCGCCTTGACGAGGATCTGGAGGCCCTCCAGGTCGTTGCCGTCCCACGCGGGGAAGGGCGTGAGCAGCTGGAGGCGGTCGCTCTTCGGGTCGACGTCGATGACGATGGAGCTGCCGTCCTCGGCGGGCGGCTCGTAGCCGTAGCCCCGGTTCGCGAAGCCGCCCGGCGGCACCTCGGGCGCGGCGGCCGGCGCGACGAGCTTGAAGGGCTTGCCGTCGGCACCCTCCAGCGAGTCCGTGAGCGGGTTGAAGGACAGCTTGCCCGCGAGGCCGAAGGCCATGACGATCTCCGGGCTCGCGATGAAGTTCATCGTGCTCGGGTTGGCGTCGTTGCGCGCGGGGAAGTTGCGGTTGAAGGACGTGACGATGGTGTTGACGTCGCCCTTCTTGAACGCCGGGCGCCGCCACTGGCCGATGCACGGCCCGCAGGCATTCGCCAGCACGACCGCGCCGACGTTCTCGAGGTCCGCCATCTGACCGTCGCGCTTGATCGTCGCGTGGACGGCCTCGGAGCCCGGCGTCACCAGCAGCTGCGTCACGGCCTTGTGGCCGTGCGCCTGCGCCTGGCGCGCGACGTCGGCGGCACGGGAGACGTCCTCGTACGAGGAGTTCGTGCAGCTCCCGATCAGCGCGGAGGAGATGTCGTCCGGGTACCCCTCCTTGGCGACGGCGGCGGCGACCTCCGCGATGGGCCGTGCCAGGTCCGGCGTGTGCGGGCCGACGACGTGCGGCTCGAGCGTGCTCAGGTCGATCTCGACGACGCGGTCGAAGTACTTCGCCGGGTCGCGCTCCACCTCGGGGTCGGCCTTGAGCAGGTCCCGGTGGGCATCGGCGAGGTCGGCGAGCTCGCCACGCTCGGAGGCGCGCAGGTAGATCGCCATGCGCTCGTCGTAGGGGAAGAGCGACGTCGTCGCGCCGAGCTCCGCGCCCATGTTGCAGATCGTCGCCTTGCCGGTGGCGCTGATGGAGGCGGTGCCGGGCCCGAAGTACTCGACGATGGCGTTCGTGCCCCCGGACACCGTGAGGATGCCGGCCAGCTTCAGGATGACGTCCTTGGGCGCGGTCCAGCCGGTGAGCGCCCCCGTCAGCCGCACGCCGATGAGCGTGGGATAGAGCACCTCCCACGGGAAGCCGGCCATGGCGTCGACGGCATCCGCGCCGCCCACGCCCACGGCGACCGTGCCGAGGCCCGCCGCGTTCGGCGTGTGCGAGTCGGTGCCGATCAGCAGACAGCCGGGGAAAGCGTAGTTCTCGAGCACGACCTGGTGGATGATGCCGGACCCCGGCTTCCAGAAGCCCATCCC
>JACZSI010000143.1 GCA_022574265.1 Chloroflexota bacterium
TCATCACCTTCAGCTCGATGGCGGGGCTTTGGGGCAGTTCCGGACAGGCCAACTACGGCGCCGCCAAGTCGGGCATCGGCGGGCTCACCAAGGTCGTCGCGCGAGACGTCGGCCGCTACGGCGTGACGGCGAATGCCATCGTGCCCATGGCCGCGACCCGCATGACCACGAGCGTGCCGCAAGCCGCCCAGGCCGCGCGCGCCTCGGGCGGCATCGCGCTCGGCACGCCCGAGGGGGCGACGGAGACGGACTTCGACCCGGACGACATCGCACCGTTCGTCGCCTACCTCGCCAGCGACTTCGCGGCCGGCGTCAACGGCCAGTTCTTCTTCGTCTACGGCAAGTCCGTCAGCCTGATGTCCCAGCCGCGGCTCGAGCGGACGGTGCTCAAGCCCGAGGGTTTCTGGTCCGTCGAAGAGCTCATCGAGCTGCTGCCGCGAACCATCGCCAAAGACCTCCCGAACCCCGCCCCGGCGGCGAGCGCCACATGAGCCGGGCGTTGTCGGCAGCCCGCACGGCAATGGACCCGCTCGTGCTGAGCCCGTCGAAGCATGTCCTGAGCCTCGTCGAAGGGTACGAGCAGACGCTCCGCCTTCGGCCGCGGTGCTCTCAAGCAACCCTCCCCTCGCCCTTCGACAAGCTCAGGGTGAGCGGCAGCCACACGATCATGCCAAGGCTCGCTGATGGCTGAGCGGCTGCTCGAAGGACGCGTCGCCATCGTGACCGGCGCCGGACGCAGCATCGGCAAGGGCATCGCGCGGCTCATGGCCGAGCACGGCGCCAAGGTCGTCGTCAACGACTTGGGCGTCGCCGTCGACGGCTCCGGCCCCGCCCGAGGCCCCGCCGACGAGACGGCCGCCGAGATCCGCGAGGCCGGCGGCGAGGCGGTCGCAAGCTACGACTCCGTGGCCGAGCACGCCGGCGCCGGGCGCATCGTCCAGGCCGCGCTCGATTCCTTCGGCCGGCTCGACATCCTCGTCAACCCAGCGGGCATCCTGCGCGACCGCATGGTCTTCAACATGAGCAAGGAGGAGTGGGACGTCGTCATCGCCGTCCACCTCAAGGGCCACTTCAACCTCATCCAGCCCGCGAGCGTCATCATGCGCAAGCAGCGCTCCGGACGCATCATCACCTTCAGCTCGACCTCCGGGCTGTGGGGCAACTCCGGACAGGCCAACTACGGCGCGGCCAAGGACGGCGTCGCCGGGCTCACGCGCGTCGTGGCCCGCGACCTCGGGCGCTACGGCGTGACGTGCAACGCCATCGTGCCCTCGGCCGAGACGCGCATGACCGCGTCGGTCCCCGAGGCGTCGCGCGAGCTGCGCGCGAGCGCCGGCATCGCCGCCGCCCCGGCCCCGCTCGCGCGACCGCCGGAGGCCATCGCGCCGGTGGCGGTCTGGCTGGCGTCGGATGCGGCCTCGGATATCAACGGTCAGGTCTTCTACGTCAGCGGCGGGCTCGTCGGCCTCATGTCGCATCCGGCCGCGGGCCGCACCATCACCAAGCCAGGCGACGAGCGCTGGACCGTCGAGGAGCTCGCCGCGGTCTTCCCGACAAGCCTGGGCATGGACCTCCCGAACCCGGCGCCGGCGCGGCCCGAGTAAGTAGCCGGCGCACCGGGGATGAAGCCGCCTAGAACGGCGAAGGCATCGGCCCGACCGGCACCTCGATGAGCGTCGGCGCCTCGATGGCCAGCGCCTCGCGCAGCGCAAGCTCGAGCGCGTCGGGGCCGTCCGCGCGCACGCCCCTCACGCCGTAGGCCTCCGCCAGCCGCACGAAGTCCGGGTTGTGGAGCTCCGCCCCGATCACGCGCCCGTTGAAGCGCACCATCTGGTCGCGGAGCACGTTGCCGTACGCGTTGTCGTTGAACACCACCACGACCGCGTTGATGTTGTGCTGCACGGCAGTGGCGAGCTCCTGCACGTTGAACTGGAACCCACCGTCCCCGGACAGCGCGACGACCGCCCGCCCGGGCTGCGCCACCTTCGCGCCGAGCGCCACCGGGTACGCATAGCCCAGGTTGCCGAAGTACGACGACGTCATGTACGTGCCCGGCTCGTAGACCGGGTAGAACGCCCGGCTGTAGTAGCCAAGCTGCGTCATGCCGGCGACGAGGATGCCGTCGTCCGGCACCGCCGAGCGCACGGCCTTCAGTAGCGCGTCCTGCGGCTCGACTCGCAGCTCGGGCCCCGCGCGCCCGGCGCGGTACGCCTCCAGCTCCGCCCGCCTACTCGGCCGGGGCTCGCTCGTGGACGTCAGCACCTCGTGGAGCGCTTCGAGCGTCGCCCGAGCGTCGCCGACGACCCGGTGTGTGTTCGCGAAGTTCCGCCCGGCCTCGTCCGGGTCGATCTCGATCTGCACCACACGTTGCGCCTCCGTCGGGTTGGCCACCGCGAAGCGCGTGCCGACCGCGAGGATGACGTCGTGGGTAGCGAGGTGGTCCCGCATGGGGTCGTCGCGCTTCATCGCCCCGAGCGAGAGGTAATGCGAGTCGGGGATCGCGCCCTTGCCCTCGGGCGTCGCCACCACCGGCGCCTGGAGGTGCTCGGCGACCCGCAGGAGGGCGTCGGAAGCGCCGGATGAGATGACGCCGCCGCCGGCCCAGATCAGCGGCCGCTCGGCCGCCGCGAGGATCCGCGCGGCTTCCTCGATCGACGCCTGATCCGCGGCTTCGCGCGTGTCGTCGCCCGGCTCGAGCAGCTCGATGTCGGCCTCCTCGGCGAGCGTCTCCGGCGGAATCTCGATCTCGACCGGACGAGGCCGGCCCGTGCGCAGCTGGCGGAACGCCTCGCGCACGACAGCCGGAATCTCCGTGGGGTCGAGCACGCGGTAGGCGGCCTTTGTCACGGGCCGGATGATGTCCTGCTGGTCGTTCACCTCGTGCAGGATGCCGCGGTCGACGCCGATCAGGTCGCGGTTCACCTGCCCGGCGATGACGAGCACCGGCGAGGATGCCGCATACGCCGTGCCGATGGCTGCCGACGCATTCATCAGCCCAGGCCCCGGCACGACCATCGCCGTGCCCGGCCGTCCGCTGGCGCGCGCGTAGCCGTCGGCCATGTACGCCGTCGCCTGCTCGTGGCGCACGTTGATGAAGCGGATGCCCGGCTCGTCGTACAGCGCGTCCGTGGCGTGATAGAGCTGCACGCCGGGCAGCCCGAAGATGACGCGCACGCCTTCGCGCGCAAGCGAGCGCGCCAGGGCCTGGCCGCCGGTCATCTTCGGCATCCTGCTCCGCCTCTCATCGGAAAGCTCACGCATGTACAGAGAGCCCGTCGGGACTACAGCTTATCCGGCCACGGCCAGGAGTGACTCGCGCCCTGCGCCGGGCGGTCGTCAATCACCCTCCCAACAGGCCGTCTGATTCGCAACAAAGGAGAACGCCAGCTGCGCCACGTGGACGATTGAGCGCGCCAGCGAAGGCCCTCGTGGTGGACATCGATATCGTAGCTGACTATCGTAGCTGACTATCGTAGCCGACTACCGACTCTGACCCCGGACACGTGCGAGCGATGCCTCGAATCAAGCTGAACCGCGGAACACACTCGCGTGCGTTGCTCGTAGTCCTCCTGCTGGGGCTGCTCACCACGCCGGTGGCGGCTGCGGCACCCACGGCGACGTTTGACCCGCCGAATGGCGGAACTTTCTTCGGATCGAGCATCTTCGTACGGGTGACCTTCAGCGAAGCGGTGTCCGTCACCTCGGCAACTTTCGGGAAGCTCGGTGATTCGCCGGCAGATGTCCTGGCGACGTTGTCCACTCCGGACGGCAAGAGCTTCGTACATCCCGCGTCCGGCCTCCAGTTTGGAAGCCAGTACGTATTCAGCGTCAATGCGGAGAATGCATCGAGTGAGCCCAGCGGGGTGCTCAGCACGACCTTCACGGTCGAGGACCCTGCCGGGCCAATCCAGATCCCGCTTTACCCAGGGTGGAACCTCGTCTCCCTGCCGGCGCCTCCGGCAGACTCCGACATCGATGCCGTGTTGTCTGAACCCACAATCAGCCAGGTCCTCATGCAAGCCTCGCCGACAACGGGCCCGGGGCCGGTGACGGCGAGGCCGGGGTTCACGGAGCTGCTGTCATCGGTGCGCGCCGATGGCGTCTTCTCCGGGGACATCACCTCCTTGGGAGCCGAGGCCTTCTGGCTGTTCACCACGGCTTTCGTCACGTTGAGCGTGCTGCTGGAGCCGCGCGAGCCCGTGACGATTGCGTCCAGCATGGCGATCGGGCCGGGATGGGCGCTGGTGCCCGTCCTCACGATGGACCCTAGGATCGCGGCCGGCACGACGCTGCCCGCCGACGATGTATTCACGAACACGTCATGGAGCGTGGCATATGGCTTCGACACCGCGCTCAATGCGTGGGAGAAGCTGACACCCGGGACAGGCGCGACCGTCAAGGTAGGCCGGGGCTACTGGCTGTGGGCGCCAGCGTCGACGATCATGTTCGCGTATGCGCCCGCCGTTACGGGCTCCGAGCCGGTGAGCGGCACGCTCGCCGGCAACGTCTTTTCCGTGGACCTATTGGCGGGGTGGTCGCTCATATCGTTCCCGCGCCCGCCGCTCGTCCCGGAC
>JACZSI010000020.1 GCA_022574265.1 Chloroflexota bacterium
CATCCGAAGCTCACGGACGAGATGGCCGCGTACGAGCGGCTGAAGGAGCTCGTTGAGCCGGGCGCACGCGGGCTGGATGCCGGGTGCGGCGCGGGCGCGCGCGACGTCCACCTGCTCAGCCTCGCCGGCTTCGACATGGTCGGCGTCGACGTGGTCCCCGAGAACATCGAGGTTTCCAAATCGCTGCACCCGGAGCTCGCCGACCGTCTATCGGTCGCCGACCTGGGCGAGCCGCTGCCGTTCGCCGACGCCTCGTTCGACTTCGCGGTCTGCGAGTCGGTCTTCCAGCACATGGACGATCACGCGGTGCTCGAGGTGTGCCTGCCGGAGCTCGCCCGCGTGGTGCGCCCGGGCGGCGTCATCCAGCTGCTGTTCAAGCGCGGCGAGGGGACGGTGACGATCCTCGACCCGGAGTACGACGCGGAGCGCTCGTTCCGCCTGTACGACGAGGCGGACGTGCTGGCGGCGTTGGGCAAGCACGGCGTGACGCTGATCGAGGCGGAGACGCCGGAGGAGCTCGGCGGGCTGCTGTACGTGCAAGACCACCGCGAGATACCGATGTGCCTGATGTGGTGCCGCAGGGGGTAGGTCTGCTCCGTGGGTTGATTCAGGCCCCCATGGCAACAGAACCGCTCGTGCTGAGCCTGTCGAAGTACGGGCCAGCGGTTGCACGCCGCCGACCAGGTGCTAGGCGAACGGTCCCTCGCCCCCTTCGACTGCGCTCAGGACATGCTTCGACAGGCTCATGGTGAGCGGGCTTGATCCAGGCCAACATGGCGCGGGAGCCGGCCGGCCGAGGGCGCACGCCGTGCGCCCCTACGGGCCGCGAGCGCCGCGGGTAGCGAGCGGGTAGACTGCCGGCGGCACGTAGCGCGCACCGCGGAGGAGGGACGCATGGAGATCACGCGGCTGTATTCCGGTGACGATGGGGAGACGCACGTCGAGCTGATGACGCTGGAGTCGCACCCGGAGCTCGCCGAGCTCCAGAAGGCGAGCGGCATCGTCTTCCGCAGCGCCGAGCCGGGGAACTTCTTGGACTGGCACCCCGCACCGCGGCGCCAGTTCGTGATCACGATCTCGGGCGAGGTGGAGATCGGGCTCGGCGACGGGACGGTGCACCGATTCGGGCCCGGCCACGTGAACCTGGCCGAGGACCTGACCGGGCGCGGCCACACGACCAGGGTGGTCGGCGACGTGCCGCGCGTGACGGCGACGATACCGCTGGAGGGCTGATGGCCGCGCGGCGGGACCGGAGCCGGGCGCACGCCGTGCGCCCCTACGAGTTCTTGCCCATCCTGAGGACGGCCAGGAAGGCCTCCTGCGGGACCTCGACGCTGCCGATGCGCTTCATGCGCTTCTTGCCCGCGGCCTGCTTCTCGAGCAGCTTGCGCTTGCGGGTGATGTCGCCGCCGTAGCACTTCGCGAGGACGTTCTTGCGCATCGCTTTGATGGTCTCGCGAGCGATGACGCGGCTGCCGATGGCGGCCTGGATGGGTATGTCGAAGAGCTGGCGCGGGATCAGGCGGCGGAGCTGGTCCACGAGCGCTCTGCCCTGCGATTGAGCGCGGTCGCGGTGCATGATGAGCGACAGCTCGTCCACGGGCACGGCGTTGACCAGGATGTCGAGGCGCACGAGCGGCGCCCGCTGGTATCCGCCGAAGGTGTAGTCCAGCGACGCGTAGCCGCGGCTGCGGGTCTTGACCTGGTCGTAGAAGTCGACGATGACCTCGGCCATGGGCAGGGCCACGTCGAGGACGACGCGCGGGTCGCTCGACGGCATGCCCTCGCCCGAAGCTGGCTTCGCGGAGGCGGCTTCGAGGTATTCGGTGCGCTTGAAGGTGCCACGGCGGCCGTTGACGAGGTCCATCATGGCGCCGACGAAGCGGGACGGCGTGAGTATGGTCACATCGAGCCAAGGCTCCTCGATGGCGTCGTACGTGCCGCCTTCGGGCAGGTCGGTGGGGCGCGAGATGTCGCGCACGGTGCCGTCGTTCATCAAGACGCGGTAGCCGACGCTGGGCGCGGTGACGATGAGGTCCAGGTCGTACTCGCGCTCCAGCCGCTCCTGGACGATCTCCATGTGGAGCAGTCCCAAGAAGCCGCAGCGGAAGCCGGGGCCGAGGGCCTGGCTGTTCTCCGGCTCGTAGACGAGGGAGGCGTCGTTCATCTGGAGCCGCTCGAGCGCCTCGCGCAGGTCGTGGAACTCGGTGCCCTCGGCGGGGTAGAGCCCGGCGAAGACCATCGGTTTCTGCCCGCCGTAGCCCGGCAGCGGCGTCTCCGCGCCCCCGCGCGCCGTGGTGATGGTGTCGCCGACGCGGACCTGGCCGACGCTTTTGAGGCCGGTGGCCACGTAGCCGACCTCGCCCGCCTCCAGGCTCGGCACGGGGGCCATGGCCGGCTTGAACACGCCGACCTCCAGCACGTCGGTCTGCGTATCGGTCGCCATCATGCGGATGCGCTCGGTACCGCGCACGACGCCGTCGGCCACGCGGACGTAGGCGAGCACGCCCTTGTAGGAGTCGTACTTGGAGTCGAAGACGAGCGCGCGGAGCGGCCGGTCCCGGTGCGCCTTGGGCGGCGGGATGCGCTCGACGATGGCTTCGAGCAGCTCGGCGACGCCGGTGCCGTTCTTGGCCGAGACCAGCAGCACCTCGCCGGCGGTGTATCCGAAGGCGGTCCCGAGCTCCGCGATGACGCGCTCCGGCTCGGCCGCGGGCAGGTCGATCTTGTTCACGACGGGGATGATGGTCAGGTCGTGCTCGATGGCGAGGTAGACGTTGGCGAGGGTCTGGGCCTGGATGCCCTGGGTGGCGTCGACGACGAGCACGGCGCCCTCGCACGCGGCGATGCTGCGGGAGACCTCGTAGCTGAAGTCGACGTGGCCGGGGGTGTCGATCAGGTTGAGCTCGTAGGTCGAGCCGCCGGGGCTTTGGTAGCCCATGCGGACGGCCTGGGCCTTGATGGTGATGCCGCGCTCGCGCTCGAGGTCCATGGAGTCGAGGAGCTGCTCGTGCATCTCGCGCGCGGAGACGGTGCCGGTGATCTCCAGCATGCGGTCCGCCAGGGTGGACTTGCCGTGGTCGATGTGGGCGATGATGCAGTAGTTGCGGATGAAGGCTGGGTCCATGCATCGATTCTACAAGGGCACGGCCCTTGACCCCTAAAAGGGGCCGAAGCGCCAATCGGCGCGCGCCGCGCCGGTCAGGATGAGCGGGGCCAAGTCTGGGGGGCTAGCCGCCTGGCTATTCGACGAAGCCGGGCTGCTGGAGGAACTTGAACAGGTCGCTGTCGGCGGAGAGGATGACCGTCGTCTGGCTTCCGAGGAAGACCTTGTAGGCTTCCAGGCTGCGCCGGAAGGCGAAGAGGTCGGGGTCCTGCTCGAGGGCCTCGGCCAGGATGCGGATCGCCTCTCCCTCGCCCTCACCACGGAGCTCGTTGGACTGCTTGTCGGCGTCCGCCGCGATGATCTCGACCCTGCGGTCGACGTCCGCGGTGCGGGTGCGGAAGTCCTGCTCGCCCTCGGCCCGGAGGCGGTCGGCCTGGACCTGCCGCTCGGAGCGCATCCGGCTGAAGATGTTCTCCTCGGTGGTCTCCGGGAAGTCCGCGCGCTTGATCCGCACGTCGACGATCCGGATGCCGAAGTCGTTCTCGGGAGCGTTGACCGCCGTGTTGGCGCTCAGGCGCGCCGCCGTGACGATGGCGAGGCGCGTCGGCACGCCGTCCGCCGTGAGGAGCTCCTCGACGACCGTGCGGTCCTGCTGAATCTCCAGGAGACGTCCGCCGATGATCTCTTCCTGCGTGCTCAGGCCGACCTCGTTGCGGAGCGCCGCGATGACGATCTGGCCGATGGTTGAGGCGGCCGATACCTCGTTCCGCAGCGTCTGGATGAACTTGCGGGGGTCGGTGATCTCGTAGCGGACGTAGGCGTCCACCTCCAAGAACTGGTTGTCCACGTCGGGCATGCTGGTGGGCGGCACGTCGATGCGCAGCACCCGGTTGTCCAGCCGGTTCACCGTGTCGATGAAGGGCACCCTCACCTTGAGACCCGGAGTGGTGTACACCTCGATGATCTCACCGAACCGCGTGATGACCACGGACTGGGTCTGGTCGACGGTGAAGAGGACCTGGTTCACGCCTACGAAGAGGGCGATGAGGGTCACTCCGAGAAGGATGAGAGCGCGCATGGTTACTCCTCCTCCTCTTCCGTTGCCGGAGGCGGCGCGAACGGGATGTCCCCGCCGCTGAGCGAGAGGAAGGGCAGGACGCCGGCGCCGGCCTTGGGGTCGATCACGTAGATCCTGATGCCGGGCAGGATCTCCTCCATCGCCTCCAGGTAGAGACGCTGGCGGGTGACGTTGACGGACTTCTCGTACTCGGCGAGGACCGAGAGGAACTCGGACGCTTCACCCTCGGCGCGGGCGACGCGGGCGTTCTTGAACGCGGTTGCCGCCTGGATCACCTGCTGCGCGGAGCCGACGGCCCTCGGTAGCCGGTCCTGCTCGTAGGCGAGCGCCTGGTTGGTGCGCGTTTCCTTGTCGACGCGGGCCCGGTTGACGTCGTCGAAGGCGTCCCGCACGACGTCGGGTGGCTCGACGGTCTGGAGCTGGATGGAGAGGATCTCGATGCCGGCCCCGTAGTCGTCGAGGATGCTCTGGAGGAGCGTCCTGGTGGAGTCCTGTACCTCGGTCTTGGCGACGCGGAGGGGGTCGTCGATGCTGCGCTGGCCGATCACCTGCCGCAGGGCCGCCTCCGTGGCGTCCTTGAGCGTGCGTCCGTCCGGGAGGCCCTCGCGTGACTCGGGGCGCTCGGGGTCGCCGGGGTCGTCCACGTTGAAGAGGAAGTCGCCGAGGTTCTTGATCCGGTACTGGACGACGAGGTTGACGTCCACGATGTTCAGATCGCCGGTGATCATCTCGGCTTCGACGGGCACGCTGAGGTTGCCTTCCGACCGGAACCCCAGCTCCATGCGCTTGGTCTCGAGCACGCTCTCGACGTTCACCGTGCCGATGGGTGAAGGGGGGTACCAGTGGAGCCCGGTGCCCTCGGTGCCGCGGAACTCCCCGAAGAGACGCACCGCCGCCTGCTCCGACGGTCCGACGGTGTAGACGCCGCTCGCCGCCCAGAGCGCCAGGATGACGAACAGGCCGCCGAAGAAGATCACGCCGAAACCGCCCCCGCCGGGAAGGCGGGCGCGTATCTTGTCCCAACTCTGCTGGAGGTTCCTGATCAGCTGATCAGGATCGAACTCCGGCCTGCGATCTCCGTACATGTGGTCCTTTCGCCCCCGGTCGCGCCGTTGCCGGGTGGAGGGCGGACGCAAGTGTACGGGCAGGTGCTTCGCACTGTCAACGAAGCGATAGCCGCGGCCTGGGTGCCCGCCCCGTTGACGGGGCTTCAGTGGGCTTGTAGCGTCGGAACCGGGGAAGCGAGGGGCACGCGCATGGCCTACGACTACGACGTGTACGCGCTCGGAAACGCGATCGTGGACACCGAGATCTCGGTTGACGACGACTTCCTGTCCGCGAACGGCTTGTCGAAGGGGACGATGAGCCTGGTCTCGGAGCAGCTTCAGGCGGCACTGGCACACCGGCTCACCGGGCGCCCGAGGCACGGCGCGGCCGGGGGGTCGGCGGCCAACACGGCGGTCGGCGTCGCGCGGTTCGGCGGCAGGGCGGCCTTCGCCGGCAAGATCGGCTCGGACGAGGACGGCGCGCTCTACCGGCGCGCCATGGCGGAGGCTGGCGTGGCCTTCGAGGTCGAGGAGGTCGGCGGCTCGCCCACCGGGTCGTCGCTGATCCTGGTGACGCCCGACGGAGAGCGCACGATGCAGACGAACCTCGGCGCGTCGTACCACCTCACGGTGGCCGACGTCGACCCCGGCCGCATCGGACGCAGCCAGGTCCTGTACGTGGAGGGCTATCTGTTCGGCTCGCCCTCGACCGCGGCGGTCGTCCGCCACGCCATGGATGCCGCGGCCTCGGCCGGTATCCGCATCGCGCTGAGCCTTTCCGACCCCAGCATGGTCGCGAACTTCGGCGACGCCGTCCGCGCCGCGACCCGCGCGAAGGTGGACGTGCTGTTCTGCAACGAGCACGAGGCCGCCGTCTACACGGGCCGGGGGCGCCGCGAGGAGTCGCTCGCGGCGCTGGCGAAGGACTGCGCGCTCGTCTTCATGACCGTCGGCGGCGATGGATCGCTGATCGCCGACGGCGGCGAGGTCACGAAGGTTGAGGGCTACGACGTGCCGGTGGTGGACACGACGGGCGCGGGGGACATGTACGCCGCGGGCGTGCTCTACGGCCTGACGCACGGGCTGAGGCCGGCGCAGTCGGGCAAGCTGGGGTCGTTCGCGGCGGCGCGGATCGTCGCGCAGGTCGGCCCGCGGCTGGAGGGGCCGCTGCCGGGCGCGGACCGCATCCTCGACGGCGCGCAGCCGTTGGACACGTAGGCGGCGCGCCGCGAGGGCGCACGCCGTGCGCCCCTACGACCAGAGGCGTTCCGTGGCGATGGCCGCACGGCCGCAGCACCGCTCGTGCTGAGCTTGTCGAAGTACGAGCAAGCGCTTTGCCTCAGGCCACGGCCCTCCTGGTCAGGCCTTCCCTCGCCCTTCGACAGGCTCAGGGTGAGCGGGGATCTGTCGAAGCGCACGTGGCGACGGCACCGCTCCTGCTGAGCTTGTCGAAGTACGAGCACGCGCATCACTTCAGGCTGCTGTCCGCCTGAGCAACCCTCCGCTCGCCCTTCGACAGGCTCAGGGTGAGCGAGGATCTGTCCAAGCGCACGCGGCGGACGGCACCGCTCGGGCCACGTCCAGCGGGAGTCGGGCGCAGGCCGTGCGCCCCTACGACCAGAGGCGCTCCGAGGCGATGGCCGCGCCTTCGGCGAGCGCCCGCAGCTTCGCGTAGCAGATGTCCGGGTCCATCTTGCCGTAGCCGGCGAAGGTGCCGAAGCCGCAGTCGACGCCCGCAAGGACGCGCTCGCGGCCCACGATGGCGGCGAAGGTGCCGATGCGCTGGGCCACGAGCTCCGGGTGCTCGATGAAGTTGGTCGTCGAGTCGATCACGCCCGGTATCAGGACCTTGTCGGCGGGGATGTCCGCCTCCGCCCAGACCGTCCACTCGTGGGCGTGGCGGGGGTTCGACGCCTCGAACGAGACGGCCCCCGGCTTGGCTCGCATGACCGCGCCGAGGATCTTGGCGAGGGGGATGTCGTGGTCGTGGGGGCCCTCGTAGTTCCCCCAGCACAGGTGCATGCGCACGGATCCCGCCGGGACGTTCCGGAGCGCGTCGTTCAGCACGTCGACGTGGAGCTCGACGCGCTCGAGGAAGTCGTCCTCCGAAAGGTCTTGGAAGGCGGTGTGACGCGCCATCGCGAGGTCCGGGCAGTCGACCTGGAGCACGAAGCCCGCCTCGACGATGGCCTCGTACTCCTCCCGCATGGCCTCGCCCACGGCCCGCACGTACGCCTCGTGCGTCGGGTAGTAGTCGTTCGGCTGGAAGGCGGAGATGACGCCGGGCGAGGCCGCCGTCATGAACGTGTCGGTCACGTCGGCGCCTTCGAGGGCCGCGCGGTAGCGGTCGATGTCCCTCCGCAGCGGCTCCCGGTCCGCCACGGCGACGGGGCCGGTGCAGCGCGGCCGGCGGAACGGCTGCGGCCCGGTGAGCCGCAGCATCTTCTCGCGGAAGGCGGGGTACGGCGCCTGGTCGAGGGAGACCTGGCGGTCGCTGTCGCCCTCGAAGCCGGTGAGCCGGTCCTTCATGTAGGTGGCATAGCCGATCTTGCTCATCTCGCCGTCGCTGACGACGTCGACGCCGGCCTCCCGCTGCCGGGCGACGGCATCCGCGACGGCCTTGCGCATCGTGTCGTCGAAGGCCGCGGGGTCGGTGGCCTCCCCGCGCTCCTTGGCGAGCAGCACGTCGGCGACGCCGGCGGGGCGCGGCAGGCTGCCGACGTGGGTGGTGAGGATGCGGTCGGTGCTAAGCTGCATCTTGCCCTCCTGCGGGGGCGAAGTGGCTTTGCCTGAAACCTCCGCACCGTTGTAGGAGCGTCGGCGGCGGACGGCCGTTTCGACCATCCCCCCGTCCCCCTTCCTCGCCAGGAAGGGGGTGATAAAGCCAAAAACGGGGGACACCCCCGTGCCCCCGGCAAAGGGGCTTCGCCCCTCTGCACTTCCTATTCGCTATCACAGGGCTTTGAGGCAAGCCAGGGCTAGTCCGGGGATTATAGTGGCGTGGGATAACCGGCGCAGGCGCAACGCATGCGCAGCGGCGAGATGTAGAGGAGGAGACATGGGCGTTGCACTCAGTCCCGAAGCAGTGGCGTTCCTGCACGAGAAGGTGTACGCCCACGTGGCAACGCTCAATAAGGACGGCTCGCCGCAGGTGACGCCCGTCTGGGTGGACACGGACGGCGAGCACATCCTGATCAATTCGTCGCTGGGGCGCCAAAAGGTCGTCAACATGCAGCGGGACGCCCGCGTGGCACTCTCGATCGCCCCTCCGGAGGACCCGCACCGGGGGATCGTGGTGCGCGGCATCGTCAAGGACATCACCCCCGACACGGACCAGAAGCTCATCAACAGCTTCTCGCTGAAATACCGGGACAACCCCGTCTACACCGTCCGCGAGGGCGAGACGCGCATGGTGATCCGCATCGAGCCGCTCCGCGTGATCGAGCGGCTCAAGACACGCTGAGCCACCGCCGGGCCATCGGCCATGCGCTCCGCAGGGGGCCAGCGGGCCTGAAGGCGCGCGATGCCTCCTCCAGCGCGGCCGCCTCGCCGGAGGAGAGCTCGATGCCGGCCGCGGCGGCGTTCTGCTCCACCTGCTCGACGGACTTGGCGCCGGGGATCGCGACGACGCCCGGTTTGGCGACCACCCAGGCCAGCGCGATCTGCGCCCGCGTGGCGGCGTGGGCCTTCGCGACGGCACCGAGCGCGTCGAGCACCGGGCGGACACGGTGGAGGTTCTCGGGCGTGAACAGCCGGTTGAGCCGCCGGACGCCGCCGGGGGCGTGGCCCGGAGCGTAGCGCCCCGACAGCAACCCCTGGGCCAACGGGCTGTAGGCGATGATCACCCTGCCCTGCTCCTGAGCGAAGGGCAGCAGGCCGCGCTCCGGAGCGCGCTGGAGGAGGTTGTATCGCACCTGGTTGGATGGCACGACCGCCCCGAGCGCCGCCTCGGCCCGCCTCCACTGGCCCAGGCTGAAGTTGGAGACGCCGACGGCGCCGATGCGCCCGGCGTCGAGGAGGTCGCGCATCCCGGCCATGGTCCAGGAGATGGGGAGCAGCGGGTTCGGCCAGTGGACCTGGTAGAGGTCGATCCGCTCCATCTGGAGCCGCGCGAGGCTGCCGACCGCGGCCGCGAGGACCTGGGGCCGCAGCGGGTGCGTCGGCCAGACCTTGCTGGCGACGAACGCCTGGTCGCGGTGCTCGCGGAGCGCCGCTCCCAAGATCCGCTCCGACGCACCGCCCGCGTACACCTCGGCGGTATCGAAGAAGGTGATGCCCAGCTCGACCGCACGCTCGACGATGGCCTTCGCCTCGCGCGCGCCGAACTCGCGGTCCCAGCCCCAGGACGTCGATCCGAACTGCCAGGCGCCGAGGCCGATGACGGAGACTTCACGGCCGGCGAGGGTGATGGAGCGCATGCCTAGCGCCGCACCGGCTTCGGGCCAGGCTCGGGCTTCGTCTCGAACGTGCCGATGACGTCGCGCACGTCGAAGGCGTCGCTCTCCAGCATGACGCCACGGGCGAAGGGCCGGTCGCGGCGGCGGACGTCGACGGCGAGCACCCAGCCGCCTCGCTCGAGGCGCGCCTCGTAGTCCTCGGCCACCTCCTGCTCGAGCCCGCGCTCGCCGGCGGAGGCCGCGCCGAACCAGGCGCCGAAGCCGGCGCCGAACTTCCACATGATGGCCGCCATGAGCACTTTGACGTTGACGTCCACGGGCAGGAGGAGCATCGCGATGACCGACGGCACTTCGATGACGAGCGCACCGATGATGCCCCAGCGGACGGCGGCCCGCAGCATGAGCTCGCCACGCTGCGTCAGGGGTGCGGCGCGCCTGCCGAGCTCGGTTGGAGCGAGGAGCGTCAGTGTCTCCGTGGCGTAGCCGGCCGTGCCGAAGAGACGGCCGGCGGCATCGAGGGCGGAGCGGTCGGCGAAGGTGCCTACGATCTGGTACACGGCGCTGTGGCGCTAGCTGGCCGTGGCGACGGCCGCCTTGAGCGTCTCGCCGAAGAAGGCGGTCAGCTTGTCCCACGCGTCGGCGGCGGGACCTTCGCGGTAGGCCTTGGGGTTGGAGAAGTCCAAGAAGGCGTGCCCGGTCTCCGGGTAGGAGTGGAACTGGTGCGCCTTGTCGAGCCGGTCCATCTCGGCGCTGATCTTCGCCACGTCTTCCTTGGATGGGTTCTCGTCGTCGTCCCCGAAGAAGCCGGCGACGGGGCAGGCGATCTGCGCCGTCAGATCGAACGCCGGCGGTGAATCGCCGCGGGCCGTCAGGATGCCGCCGCCGTGGAAGACCGCCGCGGCGGCCAGCGTGTCGTTGCGCGCGGCCATCAGATACGCGATGCGCCCGCCGCCACAGAAGCCGGTGATGCCGATGGACGAGTCGCCCACCTGAGCCAGCCCGCGCAGATGTGCGACGGCCGCGTTCACGTCGCGCACGATCTCGTCGTCGCTCAACGCCTGAGCCTTCTCCATCATGGTCGGCCAGCGCTTGGGGTCCTCTCGCCTCATACGGCCGAGCTCCTCGAACGTCGTGCCGCTCTGGCGGTGGTAGAGGTTGGGAGCCGCGGCGACGTAGCCGGCCTGGGCCAGGCGGTCGCAGACCGTCTGGATGAACGTATCGACGCCCGAGGCGTGCTGCGCGACGACGACGCCGGGGAACGGCCCTTCGCCGGACGGAACGGCAAGGTAGGTCTTCATGGAGACATCGTCGACGGTGAGGTGCTCCCAGCTCGCTGCCACGTCGGTCCTCCTGTCAGCGCTTCGGTGGGCGCCATGCACGGTAGCAGACGCCAGGCGCGGCCCGCAACGGGCCCCGCGCCGCCGACGAGGCAACGCCCGCCGGTCACGCGCATCCTAGAGGGGAGCGGGCGCGGCCGGTGTGAGAGATCCTTCGCTTCGCTCAGGATGACAGTTTAGGGGCGGAGCGACACGCCGCGGCTGGTACTCTAACGACGCTTCCGCACGGGGCCATGTATGGGCGAGTTCCTCAACAACAACTCCGCGGTGATCCTGATCGGCGTGCTGCTGATCGCGCTCGGCTGGTACGCCTGGGACTACCGCCGGTCCAAGCGCGCGCTCGCCGTCTTCGCCGCGGTCGCCATCGTGATCGTGGGCGGCTATGCGGGCGCGCGCCACGGCCCGAGCGACGTCGGCACGCTGGCCGAGGTCGACGCGGTCCTCGCCAGCGGCGTGCCGGTGGTCCTCGAGGTGTACTCCGACAACTGAGCGCTCTGCCTCATCGCCAAGCCGTCGGTCGACGCGCTCGAACGGGACCTGGAGGGGCGGGCGACGGTGCTCCGCCTGAACCTGAGCGAGGACGTGGGCCGGGCGGCGGCGCGGCGCTTCGGTGTGCGCATGACGCCGACGTTCATCGTCTTCGCGCCCGACGGAAGCGAGCGGCACCGCCAGAGCGGCTTCCCCGACCTCGAGCGGCTGGAGGCCGAGGCCCTGAACCCGCTCTGAAGCCGCGAGGCGCGCGGGGCCTGTTGTAGGCTTGGCGCATGAAGCGCTGGTACCGGTTGCTCGTCCCGGGGAGGATGCCGCTCCCGCTCGCTTGGTTCGTCGCCCTCTTCGGCGTGGGCGTCTCATTCGTCTGGATCACGCTCTCCTTCGAGGGCATCGTCATTCCCCTCCAGGTCGGCGACACCGTCCGGTTCGAGCAGGTGCGCCAGAGCGCCGACAGCACGACGGCCCACTTCTTCACCGTCGAGAGGCAAGACCTCGCCCGCAGCGTGGGGCTGGGCGACGAGGGCGCCGAGGAGGTGGACATCGACTTCAACCTGGACGATGGCCGCTTCGGCTCCGACCCGCCGGGCGGCCCTCTGGACCTCTACGAGATCTCGTTCGCCGAGCCGGGTCTGTTCATCATCAGCGACTCCGCGCACCCGCGCGGGCATGGCTCGGCCAGGTTCGTCGTTACCGAGTCCGCGGGCGGCGGGGGCAGACTCATCGTCACCGGCGCGTTCATCGTCGAAGATGCCCGGTTCGAGCTGCGGACCTCGGAGACGGAAGCCCAGTTCGGCTACCCCCCGGGGTCACTCGTCTCGTCCCGATCCCCGGCCGAGCCGGTCATCCAGCTCATCCTGATAGGGTCGGTCCTCATCGCGCCGGTCATCGCGTTCTTCAGACGCCGCCGCTGGTGGCTGTGGGGGATAATCGGGATCGTCATGGGACTCTTGGGAGCGGTGCAGCCGGTCCTGACATCCGTCACCGTCGTGGGGGCGGTGCTGCTGGCCGCTCGGCCTCGGCCCGCGGCGGCGGTGACCGAAGCGGAGCCGCCGGAGGAGGACGAGCGGGGCGAGGAGCCGCCGGACGCCGAGGACGAAGGCCCGCCGGGGCCGCCGACGCAGGACCAGCGCACGCTGCCGCCGCCGGTGCCGGCCACGCCACCGCGCCCGAGGCCCGAGCACGGGCGGCGCCGGCGGCGCTATTAGCGCCTCCGGTGGCTCGCGTGCTGTACGCTAGGACCGGCGGGGAAGTGCCGGAACTGGCAGACGGGCGTGGCTTAGGACCACGTGCCTACGGGCGTAAGGGTTCGAGTCCCTTCTTCCCCACCAGACGGGAACCCTCGGCGCCAGGTGTGAGCCCCGACGCCGCATGCCGGAAGATGGCCGCGCCGGGTCACGGCCTAGGCCCGGAGTTGACAGACCGCCGCCCGATGGGTAGTGTCTCCCGATAACTGTGGGGGCGAAGGCCACGGGGGGTTCCCTCTGGATGGTCGAGAACTTGCTCCGGCGGTCACCGCAAGGAGGAAGACGTGATTAGAGCGGGTGTACTCCTCAATCGAAAGGTCGTCTTGGTGTGGCTCGCCGCCATGCTGCTCGCCGGGTTCGCCCTGGCGGCAGTGATGGTCCGGGCCGACTCGCACGGCACGACCTACACGTTCGGTGACTTCGTCCTCGAGGACGGCAAGTTCGAGCTCCGCATGGGCGCGACGGCCTACTTCGGCTACGACGCCGAGCAGCGCATCCCGACGATCCCCGGCCTCATCGAGATCGTCTTCGGACCGATCCAGGTCGGCGACACGCTCTCGTTCGCACGCTGCCGCCAGAGTGGCAGCCGCAGCACCAAGGAGCACCGCCTGACGATCGACGCGCTGGGCCTGGATCACAACCTCTATGGCGACACGGGCGGCGGAGCCATCGGCGACAGCGACGACACCTCCAACAACTGTGAGTTCACCTTCGACGCACCCGGCGAGTACCTCATCTACGACTCCACCGACCCCGACGGGCACGGCGTGGCCAAGATCATCGTCGAGGCGGGCCCGCCGGTTCCGCTGCCCCCGCCCACCGGGCTGGAGACCGTAGTCGTGAACCCGATCAAGGTCGACTTCGAGTCCCTCGCCAGCCGGTCGAAAGAAGAGGTCTGGATCTACGGGTCCGGATTCGCACCGAACATCGAGCTGAACCTCTTCATCTCGCTCAACGGGGTGCTCTACGACATCAACCCGCAGCCGAGACGGGACCGCCGCGATGGCGGCGGCAGCGTCTGGCCGCTGGTGACCAACCAGTTCGGCACGTTCGCGACCAACTGGCGGTTGGGCCGCATCACGCGCCGCAACGTGGGCGACGAGTCGATGGCCACGGTTCTCATCACGGACCTGGACTTCAACGACCTGGCGACGACGCCGATCGCGCTCTGCAACACGAGCGGCCGCGCCGACTTCGCCGCGGAGAACCCCGGCGCCGTCGAGGTGGCGTTGGGCGCCCTCGCTGATGAGATCGCCGACGCGATCGAGGCAGACCCGACCGCCAAGATCGCCTTCCACGATGGTGGGGGCCTGAGGTCGGTCGCGAAGGATGCCGCGATCGCCAACGAGAGCGACACCGTCATCGTGCGGAACTTCGCGACGGTGACGGGCGGCTTCGACAACCTCGCCGTCGTGTCGCACTTCGATGACTTCAACACCGGCTCGCTCGATGGCGTCGTCCCCGACATCATCATGATCACCGTCCCCGAGTGGTGCTCCGCATCACCGATCGGCGATAGGGACCGGGTTCGGTCCTCGATCTAAGCCCGGGCCACGGGCCGAACACGAAGGATGAAGAAGCCACCCGGTTCTCGTAGCCGGGTGGCTTTTTCGTAGGCGAGGAGCCCATGACGTACGAGCCCATCGACCTGCTCGACCTCGACTCGCAGCTGACCGGCGAGGAGCGCCAGGTCCGCGATGCGGTCCGCAGCTTCGTCGAGCGCGAGGCGTTGCCGAAGGTCAACGAGCACTTCCGCGCGGGGACGTTCCCGCTGGACCTGGTGCCCGCGCTCGCCGGCCTCGGCATCTTCGGCGCGTCGATCGAGGGCTACGGCTGCGCTGGGGTCGGCCCGATCGCGCACGGGCTCATCAACCGGGAGCTCGAGCGCGCCGATTCCGGCTTCCGCTCCTTCTCCTCCGTCCAAACCTCGCTCGCGATGGGCGCTATCCACCTGCACGGCTCCGAGGAGCAGCGCGAGCGCTACCTGCCGGAGATGGCCGCCGGGCGCATCCTCGGCGCCTTCGGTCTGACCGAGGCCGACCACGGCAGCGACCCGTCGAGCATGGAGACGCGCGCAGTCGCGGTCGGCGGCGGCTACGAGATCAAGGGCAGCAAGCACTGGATCACGAACGGCGGCATCGCGGACATCATGGTCGTTTGGGCGAAGCTCGACGATACGGTCCGCGGCTTCATCGTGGACACGAAGCTCCCCGGCTTCAGCGCGCGCGAGATCGACAATAAGCTGTCGATGCGCATGAGCGTGACGAGCGCCGTCGGCCTGGACGGCGTGGTAGTCCCAGAAGACTGCCTGCTGCCGGGGACGAAGGGGATCGGATCGGCGCTCGCGTGCCTGAACCAGGCCCGCTACGGCATCATCTGGGGCGTGACGGGCGCGGCGTCGGACTGCCTCACCCAGACGCTCGAGTACACGAAGACGCGCCACCAGTTCGGCAAGCCCATCGCGTCGTTCCAGCTCGTGCAGGCGAAGCTCGCGGACATGGCGACCGCGCTCTCGCAGGCGCAGCTGCTTGCCTTCCAGATCGGCCGGCTCAAGGAGGCGGGCAAGCTGCACTGGTCGCACATCAGCATGGCGAAGTACAACAACGCGCGGGTAGCGCTGGACATCGCGCGCACGTGCCGCGACCTCCTTGGCGCCGCGGGCATCACCGACGACTTCTCGCCGCTCCGGCACGCGCTCAATCTCGAAACCGTGAACACGTACGAGGGGACGCAGCACATGCACCAGCTGGTGCTGGGGCGGCATCTCACGGGGATCGACGCGATCTCGTGAGAACCGAAGCCTCCAGGAGCGACTGAACTGGCAAAGTGGTGGCGCGGCCGACGCATGGACGGCCCCGACTACGACCGGGCTATGGGCATCCGTTGGCCTCCCGTCAGGCGGCTGGCGCACCAACGATGGCCCACACCCAAGCGCGCTTTCCGCAGAGTCCGAGGACTTTTCACTTGGATACTGGTTGGCGCCGCCTTCGCGTATCTGATCCCTCTGGCCGTCCACCTCGCGGCGCAAGCTCCCATCGCCATCGCCCACCGGATGACGGTCGACGACTACCGCGCGCTGGCGGCATGTCCAAAACAAGTAGCCGACGTTGTGCGGCTCGTTACTCGTGACGACTTCGAGGCCGAAGGGTCAGTCCTTGTCGATCAGTTCTGCGAGGAAGCTGCGTTCAGTCTCACCGACTCTCCCAACGTGAGGTCGGGACCTGCCCGAGCTATAGCGCCACGCTACGAGATGGCAGAGCTGGAGCGACTCGTCCACGACCTCGTGAATCTGAAGAGGATCCAGGCCGGCCTTCCCGCTCTCGCCAGCGACGATGATCTGTCGGCCGTCGCGCGCGGCCACAGCATGGACATGGCGAAACGTGGCTACTTCGAGCATGCGACGCCGGAGGGCTTCACTCCCAGCGACCGGGCCGCTGATGCCGGGTACAGGTGCCGCAAGGACTACGATACCTTTTACACACAGGGTATCGCGGAGAACATCTACTCAGGCTGGCTCTACGGCTCGACCACGTTTTTCGGGCCTGTGGGAGTGAAGGACTACCTCACTCCGCGTGAGATCGCCGACGGCGCGACGGACGGCTGGATGGACAGCCCCGGTCATCGGGAGACCATCCTCGACCCCCGGTACGATCGCGTCGGCACAGGCGTGGCTGTCTCAGAAGACGAGAGTGTTCTGATAACGCAGAACTTCTGCTAGGCGCGTGGTTTGCCGAGCCGTCGGCATGCGTCGATAATGGCGCCCCGGCTCAAGCCGGCCAGCGGAGGAGGCGACATGGCGGTAACGATCGGCAGCCACGAGATCCCGAACGCCGAGGAGAAGTACGTCGAGCTGAACCACGGGACCACCCGCTACATCGAGGCGGGGTCCGGCTATCCGACCATCCTGGTGCACGGCGTCGGCTACACGGGAGGCGCCCACAACTGGCTCCTGAACATCGGGCCGCTCTCGTCCAAGCTGCGGGTGCTGGCCGTGGACTGCCCGGCGTGGGGCAAGGGCGAGGGATACCTGGACCAGGAGTACTCCTTC
>JACZSI010000021.1 GCA_022574265.1 Chloroflexota bacterium
CCTACCTAGGCGGCGCTGCGCGTGGTCGCGACGCCGCCGTTCCCGCCCGCGTCGCGGGCAGCCGATCCGCGAAATCGCGAACCAGACGCCACCGCAGACCTGCTCCGCGGGGCGCATGGACGATGAAGGCGCAGCGATGACGACCACCACACCACGCACAGAGATCGAGCCGTACGATCCGGGGTCGGTAGCACAGCGCTGGCAACAGCGCTGGGAAGCCGACGGGCTGTACCGCACCCCGGACCATGTCGAAGGCCAGCAGAACTGGTACGCGCTCACGATGCTGCCGTATACCTCGGGTGATCTCCACGTCGGTCACTGGTTCGCCATGGCGCCGTCCGACGTGCTGGCGCGTTTCAAGCGCATGCAGGGCTACAACGTGCTCTTCCCGATGGGCTTCGACGCCTTCGGGCTGCCCGCGGAGAACGCCGCGATCGCGGGCGGCGTCCATCCGAAGGACTGGACCGACGCCAACATCGAGCGCATGCGCGGCCAGCTCAAGCGCATGGGTGCGATGTTCGACTGGGAGCGCGAGATCAATAGCTCAGACCCCTCCTACTACCGCTGGACGCAGTGGTGGTTCCTCCAGCTCTACCGGCAGGGGCTGGCGTACCGCGCCGAGGCGGCGGTGAACTGGTGTCCCTCGTGCAACACCGTGCTCGCCAACGAGCAGGTGATCGACGGCCATTGCGAGCGCTGCCACACGGAGGTGGAGCAGCGCCAGATGGAGCAGTGGTTCTTCCGCATCACCGACTACGCCGAGCAACTGCTGGACAACGATCAACTGGAGTGGCCGGAACACGTCAAACGCATGCAGCGCAACTGGATCGGCCGCTCCGAGGGCACGGAGGTCTCGTTCGCCCTCGAGACGCCCACCGCGGACGGCAGCGACGAGATCCGCGTCTTCACCACGCGCCCGGACACGCTCTGCGGCGTCACCTTCATGGTGCTCGCGCCCGAGCACCCGCTGGTCTCGCAGATCACGACGGAGGAGCGGCGCGTCGAGGTGGAGGCGTACGTCGAGCAGGCGCGTCACACGACCGAGATCGAGCGGCAGGCGACCGACCGGCCGAAGACCGGCGTCTTCACCGGCGCCTACTCCGTCAACCGCCTGACCGGGGAGCGCGTGCCGATCTGGATCGCCGACTACGCCCTCGCGACCTACGGCACCGGCGCGGTCATGGGCGTGCCCGCCCACGACCAGCGCGACTTCGAGCTCGCGGGCAAGTTCGGCCTCGAGATCCGCGTGGTCGTCGCGCCGCCGGGCTGGGACGGCAAGCCGCTGTCCGAGGCGTACCTCGGGCGCGATGGCTCGCAGGTGAGCTCGGGGCGCTTCGACGGCATGCCGAACGCCGAGGGCTACGAGGCCATCGCGGACCACATCGTGGCGCAGGGGTGGGGCGAGCGCAGAGTCACCTACCGCATGCGCGACTGGCTGATCTCCCGCCAGCGCTACTGGGGCACGCCGATCCCGATCCTCTACTGCGACGACTGCGGCACGCAGCCGGTGCCCGAGGACCAGCTGCCGGTCGTGCTACCGGAGGACGCGGAGTTCAAGCCGACCGGCGATTCGCCGCTCAAGCGGCACGCGGGCTTCCTCAACACGACGTGCCCTCAGTGCGGCGGCCCGGCGACCCGCGAGACCGACACGATGGACACGTTCGTGGACTCGTCGTGGTACTTCTTACGCTACGTAAGCCCGCACGACGACGAGGCCCCCTTCGACGCCGAGAAGGCGAAGCTCTGGGGCCCGGTCGACCAGTACACCGGCGGCGCCGAGCACGCGGTGATGCACCTGCTCTACGCCCGCTTCTTCGTCAAGATGATGCGCGACCTGGGGCTCGTCGACCACGGGGAGCCGTTCCTGCGGCTCTTCAACCAGGGCATCGTGCTCTCGGAGCACACGAAGATGAGCAAGAGCCGCGGCAACGTGGTCGCGCCCGACGCCTACGTGAGCGAGCTCGGCGCGGACGTCGTCCGGCTCTACCTGATGTTCATGGGGCCCTGGGAGGGCGGCGGCGACTGGAGCGACGCCGGGATCAACGGCATCGCCCGCTGGATGAACCGCGCGTGGGACCTCGCCACGAGCCCGGCCGACGCCCTGCCCGCTGCCGACGGCCCCGCCGACCGCGATATGACTCGGCGCATGCACCAGACGATCCGGCGCGTCACCACGGACATCGAGCGCTTCAAGTACAACACGGCGCTGGCGGCGATGATGGAGCTGACGAACGACATGGCCCCGGCGTTCGAGGCCCGGTCGGTCTCGCAGCCCGTCTGGGCGGAGACCGTCCGCAGGCTGCTCCTGCTGCTCGCGCCGATGGCCCCGCACGTCACCGAGGAGCTGTGGGAGCGCACCGGCAACCCCTACAGCATCCACGCGCAGCCGCTGCCCGCCTGGGACGACGCGCTCGCCGCCGTCGATGAAGCGACGCTGGTCGTGCAGGTCAACGGCAAGGTGCGCGAGCGCATCGCCGTGCCGGCCGACATCAGCGAGGCCGACGCCAAGCAGCAGGCCCTCGCCAGCGAGCGCGTCCGCGCCTACACCGACGGCCACGACGTCACCAAGGTCGTCTTCGTGCCCGGCCGCCACCTCGTCAGCGTGGTCGTGAAGTAGCCGAGAAACGTGGCCCGGAGGTTCGCTATGGCGGAGGGGAATGAGCAATCTTGGCGTGAGCGAGGGCGGGAAGCCGCTCGTCGAGCGACTGAGCCCCTAGCCACGGCGGCTGACGCCATATCGGGGCGAGGCATTGAAAAAGAGGTTGCTCAGTACTCCGAAGTATTTACCCAAGTGGCTCTCGGGCTTCACGAAGACCTGACGGCGGCCACCAGACAGATCGGCGAGCTGGAATCAGCCGTAGCCGAGCTGAGGACCACACAGACGTCGCGGGATCGATCCATGTCCCGGCTGACGAAGATCTACGTTGTCGCGATGGGCGCGCTGGCCATCGCGATCACAGCACTCGGCGTGGGGATATGGGCACTGATCTAGACGAAGTACGCAACCACTACGTGGACCTGTATGGCGACGCCGTTCGCTCGGCAGACCGGCTGCAGGAGCTGCACGACGAATACGCACGGCGCTCCGAGGCTTCGCTGCTTGACGCGATCACCGCTACAGCGGCGATCGACGCCTTCTTTCTGAGCGACCAGATAGACCTAGGGCAGGTCACGCCGCAGATGCGAAGGGCGTTTGCTCTAGCTTTCCCCAACAAGTCGCTCAGTGACCTAAACGATCTGTCGCCCGAATCCGCGAAGGGTTGGCGGGCCGCGTGGAAAGGGAAATTCTTTGAGGTGGTGGTCGAGGATAGGCTCAACGCGGGAGAGCAAGTCGGTGATCTCCGCCTTGGGCTTGGTCAAATGGCGCGGCTCGCCGACAGCCCCACCCAACCCGGGTTTGACCTCGAAATCGTCAACAGTGACAGGAACATCGCCGAACGGCTACAACTGAAAGCAACGGATAGCCTCCGCTATGTCAAGGAAGCGTTAGAGAAGTATCCGGACATAAGAGTCCTTGCCAACGAGGAAGCGGCAAGCGACCACATCGACGCCATTCTTACCAGCGGCATCAGGGGCGAGGCTATTGAAGGACAGCTTGCGGCGCCCTTGGCGGACTTGCTCGACAGCCCCGTAGGAGAGTTGTTCGAGAACATCGCACCAGGTTTGCCGTTTGTACTGATCGCCATCACGGAGGGAGCCCCCGTCCTGATGGGTCGCCAGACCTTTCAGCAAGCAGTGGAGCGTGCTGTGCGGCGTGGTACAAGGACGGGGGCCGCGATTGGCGCTGCTGCTCTAGCTGCTCTCGCCGGCGCAGGCGTGCTGAGCCTCCCGGTTGTGCTCTTAACCCGGTTGGGCATGGATCGGCACCAGATAGGCTCCGGCTTGGTTCGGAAGCTTCGCTCAGACCGTGCACAGCTTGAATCGCTACAGGCTCGACCCGCTTGTTGAGCGCGGGGCCCTAGCCCGCTTAGCCCTTCACCACCCGGAAGAAGCGGCGGCGCCCCACCTTGACGACCGCGCCGTACGCCACCGGCGCCTCGCGCTCCCGCAGCGTCTGCCCGCCCACCTCGACCGCGCCCTGGCTGAGCAGCCGCGCCGCCTGGGCCACGCTCGGCGCCATGCCGTTCGCGGCGAGGAAGCGGGGCAGGTCCAGCTTCGCCTCCCCGGCCCCAACGCCCAGCACGCCGGCGTCGCCCTCGCGGACCACGATGGAAGGCACCTCCGCCGGCGCCTCCCCGCCCTGCACCACGCGCTCGAACCCAGCTTGGGCGTCCGCCGCCGCTCCCGGCGAGTGGAACCACGAGACCATCTCGACGCCGAGGCGCTTCTTCAGATCGAGCGCGCCGGCGCCACCCGCCTCGACCGCCGAGCGGATGGCCGGGAGCTCGTCGTCGGGCGCGTCCGTCAGCAGCTCGAAGTAGAGCGGGACGACGTCGTCCGGCAGCGAGAGGATCTTGCCGAACATGTCGGCGGGGTTGTCCGTGAGCGCGATGTAGTTGCCGAGCGACTTGCCCATGCGCCGCACGCCGTCGGTGCCCGGTAGGATGGGCATGAGGAAGACGCATTGGGGGCGCTGGCCCATGCGTTGCTGGAGCTCGCGGCCGACCAGCAGGTTGAACTTCTGGTCCGTGCCGCCGAACTCGACGTCCGCCTCGATCGCCACCGAGTCGTACGCCTGGAGCAGCGGGTACAGCATCTCGGTCACGGCGATCGGATTCTGGTCCGCATAGCGCTTGGCGAAATCGTCCCGGTGCAGGAACTGGTTGACCGTGAACTTGGACGTCAGCTGGATCACGTCGGCGAGCGTGAAGCTGCCGAACCACTCGCTCTGGTAGACAGCCCTCGTCCGCTCCGGGTCGACGACCTTGTAGAACTGCTGCATGTACGTCTCGGCGTTGTCCTTCACCTCGTCGGCGGAGAGCATCGTGCGCGTGTCGGACTGGCCCGACGGGTCGCCGATCTGCGCGGTCCAGTCGCCCACGATCAGGATGAGCTCGTGGCCGAGGTCTTGGAGCTGGCGGAGCTTGCGGAGGCCGACGACGTGGCCGAGGTGCAGGTCGGGCCGCGAGGGGTCGAAGCCCATCTTGAGCTTGAGCGGCTTGCCCTCCTCGAGCCGGGCGATGAACTCGGCCTCGGGGATGATCTCGGCGACACCCCGCCGCGTGATCTTGTGCAGCAGTTCGGGGTCGAGCTTGGCCATGGCGTTAGGCCCGGGAGGCGGACGCGGCCGCCTGCGCGAGCGCCACGCGCGTCGCCTCGACGTCGCGGCGCATCTGCGCGACGAGCGCGTCCACCTCCGCGAACCGCTCCTGGTCGCGCAGCCGCTTCACGAACTCGATGCGCACGTGCCGTCCGTACAGGTCGCCGGCGAAGTCCAGGACGAACGCCTCGACGACGCGCGGGCCATCTTCGTGGAACGTCGGCTTGATGCCGATGCTCGTCGCCGCGGGATAGCGCTCGCCGTCGGCATCGAGCCACGTGGCATAGATGCCGTCCGCGGGGAGGGCCTGGAGCGGGCCCACGCCGAGGTTCGCCGTCGGGAAGCCCAACAAACCCTCGCCACGGCCCTCGCCTTCGACCACCGGGCCGTCGAGCGCGAAGGGGCGGCCGAGCAGGCGCTGAGCGCCCTCGATGTCGCCGGCGCTGAGTGCCTGGCGGACCGCGGTGCTGCGCACCGGCGCGCCGTCCAGGACGAACGCGTCGGCCGTCCGGACGGTGTACCCGAGCTTCTCGCCGAGCGAGGCCAGCACGGGCAGCGTGCCCTCGCGGTCGTGGCCCAGCGCGAAGTCGGGCCCGGCCACGAAGTGGCGCAGCCCGACGCAGTCGCACAGCGCGCGCATGAACTCCTCGGCCGTCCGCAGCGAGAGCTCTTTCGTGAAGGTGACCGGGATGACGTGCTCGATGCCCGCTGAGCGCAGGAGCGCGAGCCGCTCCCGCAGCGACGAGATGAGCACGAGCGGGACCTGCGGCCGGAGGACAGAGATGGGGTGGTTGGAGAGCGTCACGATGACCGGCGTGAGCCCGCGCTCGCGGGCGTCGTCGCGGAGCTGGCGCATGAGGTGCAGGTGGCCGAGGTGGACGCCGTCGAAGACGCCGAACGTCACCGCGGCCAGGCCGTCGGGCCGTCCTGCCTCAAGCTCCGCGCAGAGGTCAGCCACGCGCGCCCGTCACGACACCGGCTGGAGGCTCAGGGCCTCGTGCGCCTCGGTCAGCAGGGCGTCGGTCTCGTCCCAGCTGATGCACGCGTCGGTGACGGAGACGCCGTAGCGGAGCTTGGATGGGTCGTCTCCCAGGTCCTGGCGTCCGTCGAAGAGGTTGCTCTCGACCATGAGGCCCACGAGGTTGCCGTCGCCGCCCACGCGCTGCCCCACGACGTCGCGGAAGGCGATGGCCTGGCGCCGGTGGTCCTTCTCGGAATTCGCGTGGCTGCAGTCCACCATGAGCCGCGGCGGGAGGCCGGCGCCGATGAGCTGCTGCTGCACGGCCGCGACGGTCTCCGACGCGTAGTTCGTGCCGCCGACGCCGCCGCGCAGGATGAGGTGGCCGTAGGCGTTGCCGGTGGTCTGCACGACGCAGGTGCGTCCCTCGACGTCGATGCCGAGAAAGGCATGTGGCGCGCGCGCCGTGCTCATCGCGTCCACGGCGATCTGCGAGTTGCCGTCGGTGCCGTTCTTGAAGCCGACCGGCATGCTCAGGCCGCTGGCCATCTCGCGGTGCATCTGACTCTCGGTCGTGCGCGCGCCGATCGCCGCCCAGGACACGAGGTCCGCGATGTACTGGGGCACGATCGGGTCGAGGAACTCGGTGCCGGCGAGCAGCCCTCGCTCGGCGAGCTGCAGCAGGAGCTTGCGCGCTCGGTAGAGCCCATCGGAAACGTCGAATGAGCCGTCCAGGTTGGGGTCGTTGATGAAGCCCTTCCAGCCGAGCACGGTCCGTGGCTTCTCGAAGTAGACGCGCATCACGATGAGGATGCGGTCGGCAAGGCGCTCGGCGAGCGAGCAGGCGGTCGGCGTACTCGAGCGCCGCCTTCTCGTCGTGGATCGAGCAGGGGCCGACGATGACCAGCATGCGCGGGTCGTCGCCCCCCAGGATGCGCTCGACGGCCTTGCGGCCTTCCACGACGGTCTCGGCGGCGGACGGCGTCAACGGAGCCTGACGCTGGAGCGCCTGCGGGGCGATCAGCGGTTCGATCTTTGAGATATTCACATCATGTACGGACTGCGCCACGACGCATTCCCCTTTCGATTCGTTCTGTTGCGGGCCAGTGGTAGGTCGGGGAGAACGGAAAGGGGGCTAGCGATACGTATACCGAGCGCTCCCCCGCCGCGTAAACAGGGGGGAAAGCCGGGCGCCGCTGAATGCCCACGGTCCACGGGCGCGGGGGCCGCGCTCGATGGTGAAGTTGATGTGGTATGAAGCGTTCATCTGCTGGTTGATCCACGGCTGCGGAGCTGCTTGGCGCCCTTCAGGTAGACGTGGACCAGCTCCTCTTTGCTCTTGTCGGTGTTCACCAGGAGCATGGCTCGGATGACCGACGGGGTCGCGTCCGGGACCGGCACCTCTTGCGACGTCATCAGCGCCGTGTGCTCCCAGCCCAGCCGCACCCGGGCGGCGACCGCCGGGAACTCGGCGTTCAGGTCTACCGTTGTCGTAAAGAATACCGCAGCGACGTCGCTTTCATCAATGCCGTTGGCCGCCACCATCTCGCGGAGGAGCTCCTCCGTGGCGTCGACGATGGCGTCGGCTGTATTGGCGTCCGCAGTGGTCGCGCCCCGCAGTCCTAGGCAGTGGCTCATACCGCGTCCCAGCGGAAAAGGGGTTATCGGCGTGTGCCGGCGAGGGCCGCGACGAATGCGCCCGCACGGGCGGCCCGGTCGCTCGGCGGCGCCGAGTCTATCAGGTCGATGAGCGCGCTGCCGACCGCGGCCGCGTCCGCGTACTTCCCGATGGCTTCGACGTGGCGCCGCTCGCTGACCCCGAAGCCGACCGCGATCGGCAGGTCCGTGCGCGCCCGGACGCGCCCCACGAACGCGGGCAGGTCCTTCGACAGCTCTTTCCGCGCGCCGGTTACGCCCGTGATGCTGACGCAGTAGACGAAGCCCTTCGCGCCGCGCGTCCCCAGCTCGATGCGCTCGTCCGAGCTGTTGGGCGCGAGCAGCGCGATCAGCGCAAGCTCATGGCTTTCGAGCGCGTCGCGCATGGCGCTCGACTCCTCCGGCGGCAGGTCGAGCACGATCATGCCGTCGAGCCCCGCGTCGGCGCAGTCGCGCGCGTACGCGTCGGTCCCGTAGGACAGGATCGGGTTGTAGTAGCCCATGAAGATCAACGGAAGCTTGACCCCCGCCTCGCGCAGCCGCACGACGACCTCGATGCAGGCACGCGCGTCCACGCCCGCCTGCACCGCGCGGTAGCTCGCCGCCTGGATCGTCGGACCGTCGCCGAGCGGGTCGCTGTAGGGCACGCCCAGCTCGACGACCGTGGCGCCGGCGGCCTCGATCGCGGGGACGATGGCGAGCGTGTCCTCCACGGACGTCGGGAAGCCCACCGTCACGTAGGGCACGAGACCGGTGCGCTTCTCCTGCCGGGCGCTCTTGAAGGCGTCGTCGAGTCGCTTCGTCATAGGCTTGCCGCCACGCCCAAGGCTACCGCGTTCCGGGCGACGTGTGCGAGCACGACGGGCCAGAGCGACCTCGTTCGCCAGTAAACCCACGCGAACACGAAGCCGCTCACGGCCGCCGGGCCCATGAGCGCAGGATCCAGGTGCGCGAGGCCGAAGAGGGCCGAGCTCCCCGCCGCGGCGCCCCAGAAGCCCCAGCGGCCCACGAGGCCGGCGAAGCAGAACCCGCGGAAGAAGACCTCCTCGGCGGCCGGGCCAACGAGGACGACCAGCAGCACCGTGAGCACTGGCAGCTCGTCGAAGAAGCTCGCCGGGATCGGCGCCGGCACGGCGCGGTCCGTCACCGACTCCGCGGCCAAGACGTACGCGAGCGTCGCGGCGAAGCTCGCGAAGAACGCCAGCGCCGCCCAGCCGAGCGTCCGCGCGACCGGCTGCCGGCTTGGGCCGAAGAGCGCCCGGAGCCCACCGGCGGCACGTGGACCGAGCGCGTAGGCGGCCGCTACCATCACGACGCTGACGAAGGCGCTCGCGGCGAGCACGGTCGCCACGGACGTGGCCCCGTCGCGCTCGAGCAGGCGGCCGACGGCGAACACGAGGCCGATGGCCAGAGCCACGACGCCCGCACCGAAGCCGACCCGACGCGGGCTCCAGGGGACCGCCAAGTGTGCTCGAATAGGTGGAGGGTTGCTCACGAGGCCGCTTCCTCAGGCATCGAGCTTTGCACGCCGGCCGATCTCGGAATCATGCTAGCGCCAGGCCGTGGCCAGGGGCAAGGCATCTGGCCGGGTTGACAGACGGGGTGTGTTTCGGGTAGACTGTGTCTCGTTTCAATAAGAATCCCCGCGAGGAAGGGAAGTAGTAGGGGGCACACCCACCCCAGCGAGCCGGCTCCCATGGTGAAAGGCCGGCGGTGAAGGGTCCCCGAACTCATCCTGGAGCGGCCAGCCCGAAGTAGCAGTAGGGCGGCGGAGCGCACCGATACGGCGCAGTCGAGCGTCCCCCGGCACGCCGGGGGGAAGCAGGGTGGTACCGCGGGCTTCACGACCCGTCCCTTCGATCAGGGACGGGTTTTTTCGTTGCCCCACGGGGGCCTTTGGTATAGGTGAGGGGAACATGCAGCTGACGGGCGCTCAGATGGTCTGCGAGAGTCTGCGACGCGAAGGCGTAACGGTGCTCTTCGGGCTGCCCGGCGGCGCCATCCTCCCGTTCTACCAAACGCTCCCCGAGTACCCGGACCTCCAGCACATCCTCGTGCGGCACGAGCAGAACGCCGGCCACGCCGCCGACGGCTACGCGCGCGCCTCCGGCAAGGTCGGCGTCGCCGTCGCGACCTCCGGCCCCGGCGCAACGAACCTCGTGACGCCGCTGGCAACGGCCATGATGGACTCCGTGCCCATCGTCGCCCTCACCGGCCAGGTCCCGCGGGCGGCGATCGGCCGCGACGCCTTCCAGGAGACCGACACCACCGGGGTGACCGCGCCCATCACGAAGCACAACTACCTGGTCATGGACACCGCCGACATACCGCGCGTGATGAAGGAGGCCTTCCACATCGCCCGCAGCGGCCGGCCGGGCCCCGTCCTCATCGACCTCCCGCGCGACGTGCTGACCGACCGCGCCGAATTCGACTACCCGGAAAGCGTCAACCTGCGCTCGTACAAGCCGACGCTCGAGGGCCACGCCCAGCAGATCAAGCGCGCCGCCAAGCTCATCCGCGACGCGCGGCGCCCGCTGATCATGGCGGGCCACGGCGTCACCATCTCCGGTGCTTTCGCGGAGCTCAAGGAGCTCGCGGAGAAGGCGCAGATCCCCGTCATCACGACGCTGCTGGGGATCGGCGCGTTCCCCGGCGAGCACATCCTGAGCATGGGCATGCCCGGCATGCACGGCCAGGCCCACAACAACTGGGCCATCGATCGCTCCGACCTCATCGTCGCCGTCGGCATGCGCTTCGACGACCGCGTGACCGGCCGGCTCAGCGCGTTCGCCCCCAACGCTCAGATCATCCATATCGAGGTCGATCCGGCCGAGATCGGCAAGAACGTCGGCGTCGCGGTGCCAATCGTGGGCGACGCCCGCCGCGTCCTGCACGCGCTCGTGGTCGAGGTCGAGCCGGCGACGCACGCCGATTGGCTCAAGGAGATCGACGTCCTCCGCGAGGAGCACCCGTTCGTCGTGCCGGAGTCGGACGGTCTGCTGCCGCAGTACGTCATCCGCGAGCTCTGCGAGGCCACGGACGGACGGGCCATCGTCGTCACCGGCGTCGGCCAGCACCAGATGTGGGCGGCGCAGCACTACGTGTTCAAGGAGCACAACTCGTGGATCACCTCGGGTGGGCTCGGCACGATGGGCTTCGAGGTCCCCGCGGCCATGGGCGCCGCCTTCGCGCAGCCTGAGCGGCAGGTGTGGAGCATCGCCGGCGACGGCGGCTTCCAGATGACGTTCTCGGAGCTGGCGACGATCGCGGAGCACAACGTGCCGGTGAAGTTCGCCATCATCAACAACAACTCGCTGGGGCTGGTCCGCCAGCTCCAGGACCTCTTCTACGACCGCAACCGCGTGGCGGTCGAGTATTCGGGGAACCCGGACTTCGTGAAGCTCGCCGAGGCCTACGGCATCTGGGCGGTCCGCGTGACCGAGAAGGCCGGCGTGCGCGCGGCCATCGACGACGCGGCGGCGGTGGACGGCCCGGCGATCATCGACTTCCGCGTGGAGCGGGAGGAGAACGTCTACCCGCACGTGCCCGCCGGCGGCAGCGTGTTCGAGATGCTCGAACGTCCAGCGCCGAAGGACGCCCCTGTATGGCGAAAGTAGAGACGCACACCATCACCGCGCTGGTCCAGGACCGGCCGGGCGTGCTCGCGCGCATCGCGGGCATGTTCAGCCGGCGCGGCTTCAACATCTCCAACCTCGCCGTCGGCCACAGCGAGACGCCGGGCCTCTCGCGCATGACGTTCGTCGCCGAGGGCGACGAGTGGGTCGTCGAGCAGGTCATGAAGCAGCTGTACAAGCTGATCGACGTCGTGCAGGTCTACGACATCACTGCCGAGAACATCGTGCTGCGCGAGCTGGCCCTGCTGAAGGTGCGCTCGACCGCCGAGAGCCGGCCGGAGATCATGCAGATCGTCGACATCTTCCGGGCGAATATCGTGGACGTGGCCAAGGACGCGCTGGTGATCGAGGTCACCGGCGACGAGGACAAGGTCGACGCGCTGATACAGCTGCTCCAGCCCTTCGGGCTCAAGGAGGTCATGCGCACGGGGCGCATCGCCATGAGCCGCGGCGCCAACACCACCGGCCCGCGCAAGGGCGTCAAGGACGCGGTCAACCAGAGCGCTCCGGACACGGAGGTCGTGCCCTAGCGCGAGGCGTGCAGAGATCCAAGAACGGTTGAGGGGAGGCGCAATGATGGCAACGATCTACTACGACAAGGACGCCGACAAGACCCGGCTCGACGGCAAGCGCGTGGGCATCATGGGCTACGGCAGCCAGGGCCACGCCCACGCCCTCAACCTGCGCGACAACGGCGTCGACGTCGTGGTCGGCCTCCAGGCGGCCAGCAAGAGCAGGGAGAAGGCCGAGGCCGAAGGGCTGCGCGTGACGTCGGCCGCCGAGGTGGCGAAGGAGTCCGACGTCATCATGGTCCTGGTGCCGGACACGGTCCAGGGGGCGCTCTACAAGGAGGCCATCGAGCCGAGCATCGACAGCTCCAAGACGCTGATGTTCGCCCACGGCTTCAACATCCACTACAAGGAGATCGTGCCGCCGCCCGACGTGGACGTGTCGATGATCGCCCCCAAGGCGCCCGGCCACCGGATGCGCGAGGTGTTCGTCGGCGGCTCCGGCGTGCCGTCGCTCGTCGCCATCCACCAGGACCCGTCCGGAAACGCGCTGGCCAACGCGCTGGCGTACGGGTGGGGCGTCGGCAGCATGCGCGCGGGCATCGTCGCGACGACGTTCAAGGAGGAGACCGAGACGGACCTCTTCGGCGAGCAAACGGTGCTTTGCGGCGGCGTCTCGAACCTCGTCAAGACCGCCTTCGAGACGCTCGTCGAGGCGGGCTACCAGCCCGAGATCGCCTACTTCGAGGTCTGCCATGAGCTCAAGCTCATCGTGGACCTGATGTACGAGGGCGGGCTCAAGTACATGCGCTACTCCATAAGCGAGACGGCCGAGTACGGCGACTACTCGCGTGGCCCACGGGTGATCGACGACCACGTGCGGGCGACGATGAAGCAGGTGCTGACGGAGATCCAGGACGGCACGTTCGCCAGGGAGTGGATCGCCGAGAACCACGAGGGCCAGCCCCGCTTCAAGGCGATGCGCGAGGCCGACGCCAACCACGAGATCGAGGAGGTCGGCGAGCGGCTGCGCGAGATGATGAGCTTCTTGAAGCAGACCAAGTAGGCCCCGCCAGGGTCAGGCCGCGGGAGCAGGGGAGGGCGTCATGGATGACCGAGTTTTGATCTTCGATACCACGCTGCGCGACGGCGAGCAGTCCGCCGGCGTCGGCATGACCGTCGAGGAGAAGGTGGAGATCGCGCGGCAGCTCGAACGGCTGAACGTGGACATCATCGAGGCCGGCTTCCCCATCAGCTCCCGCAGCGACTTCGAGGCGGTTCAGACGATCGCGCGCGAGGTGCGCAAGCCCGTGATCGCGGCGCTCGCGCATGCGAACGCGAAGGCCGTCGAGCGAGCGGCCGAGGCGATCAAGGACGCTGCGCAGGGGCGCATCCACGTCTTCATATCGAGCTCCGACCAGCACATCCAGCACCTGCTGCGGAAGGACCGGGAGGAGGTCGTGGAGATGGCCGCGAAGAACGTGGCGCTCGCCCGCGAGCACACGGACGACGTCGAGTTCTCCCCCATGGACTCCAGCCGCACGGAGAAGGAGTTCCTGGCCCATATGGTGCGGGCCACGGTCGCCGCGGGCGCCACCACCATCAACATCCCCGACACGGTCGGCTACGCGATCCCCGAGGAGTTCGCAGAGCTGATCACGTACCTGCGCGAGGTGGTGCCCGAGCTCGGCGACACGGTCCGCCTCTCGGTGCACTGCCACGACGACCTGGGCATGTCGGTGGCGAACAGCCTCGCCGCGGTCAAGGCGGGCGCGCGGCAAGTCGAGGGCTGCATCAACGGCCTGGGCGAGCGCGCCGGGAATGCGGCGCTCGAAGAGGTCATCATGGCGCTGCGGACGCGCCCCGACTACTTCGGCGTGGACACTCAGATCGAAACGAAGCAGCTGTACGCGACAAGCCGCCTGATCAGCCAGATCAGCGGCATGGCCGTCCAGCCGAACAAGGCGGTGATCGGGCGCAACGCGTTCCGCCACGCCTCCGGCATCCACCAGGACGGGCTGATCAAGGAGCGCACCAACTACGAGATCATGGACCCGCTGGACGTCGGCGTTCCGCGCAGCGAGCTGGTGCTCGGCAAGCTCAGCGGCCGCCACGGCCTCAAGGCGCGGCTCGAGGAGCTCGGCTATTCGCCGACCGACGAGGAGCTCGGCGGTATCTACGCGTCGTTCCAGGAGCTGGCCGAGAAGAAGCGCGAGGTCACCGACCGCGACCTCATCGCGCTGATGGGCCACGAGCGCATGAGCATCGCCGAGACGTACACGCTCGATGCCGTGCAGGTGACCTGCGGGAGCAACACCGTGGCCACGGCGACGGTCCAGCTGACCGACAAGGACGGCGGCCACCACACCGACGCCTCGACGGGCACCGGGCCGGTGGACGCGATCTACCGCGCCATCAATCGCATCGTCAACGTGCCCAACGAGCTCACCGAGTTCAGCGTCAATTCCGTCACCGAAGGCATCGACGCCATCGGCGAGGTGAGCATCCGCATCGAGCAGGACGGGCGCGAGTACCTCGGGCGCGGCGCCGACACGGACATCATCGTGGCCTCGGCGCGGGCATACATGAACGCGCTGAACCGCCTGCTGGCGATGGGCGACGTGACGCGCGCACCGGAGGCCGCCGGCGCCGTCTGAGGCTTGACGGGTCGCTTGGTGCGCTTTACGATTCGCTTGGTACACCTTACCAAGCGAGGTGCGCGATGCCCCGGGTGACCGTGAGTAGCAAGCGTCAGATCACGCTGCCTGCCGAGATCGTTCGGAAGCTCGGGATCGAGGCAGGCGATAAGCTGGCAGTGGAGCTCATCGGCGACAGGATCATCGCCATCCCCGAGCCGGAGAGCTGGGTCGACTACTTCGCGGGGAGCATGAAGGGCGTCTACGGGGACACCAAGGCGGAGATCGACCGCTACATTGCCGAGGAGCGGGCTAGCTGGGGCAGCACCAGCGACCAAGACCGCACCGAGTGGCGAGAGCGGTTCGTGGACCACTACTGCACCAACGAGGACCTGCGGAGCGTGGTCGATGCCCTGCGGGCGAGCCCCAACCGGACAGCTGGCGAGGACGAGGTGGAGCAGCGCGTTCCGCACAGGTTCCGGGGGGCCAAGGTCGGCGCGGTTCTCGGCCTCCTCGTCGGCGAGGGGTGGGTGCGGCGTATCCCGATACCGGATGCCAGCGGGGAGCAGCGCGACGTCCAGTACCGGCTCGTCGGAGAAGTCGCAGACTCGCTTCCATCCGAGGCCTAGTGGCTTCCCAGTGGACGGATGAACTTGCGGGCCTGCGTCGCGTTGCCTTCGATGCGAATGCGTTGATCTACTTCCTGGACGGTCTGGACCCGTACCGGGGCCAGGTCGTGGAGGTGCTCCGGATGCTCGAGGACGGGCGCGCCGTCGGATTCCTCTCCACCGTGGTCGAGATGGAGTTGCTGGTCAGGCCACTCCGCACGCACGACACAGAGGCCGTCGAGAGGATCGAGACGCTGCTGCGACTGACGCCCAACCTGTTCGTCAGGCCGGTCGCGCGCGCTGTGGCACGAGCGGCCGCTGAGGTGCGGGCCGCCACCGGTCTGAGGACGCCGGATGCTATCATCGCGGCGTCAGCGATCCTCGACGGCTGCGATGTCATCATCGGCAACGACCGCGACTTCGCCCGGCACGTGCGAGGGGTCCGCTACGTCTGCCTGGATGACTTCGCCGCTTAGCGGAAAGAGGAACACCGATGCCCCCGAAGACCATGTTCCAGAAGATCTGGGACGCCCACATCGTCCACGAAGAGGCCGGCAAGCCGACGCTCCTCTACGTCGACCTGCACCTCGTGCACGAGGTCACCTCGCCCCAGGCCTTCGAGGGGATGCGCGAGGCAAGCCGTACCGTCCGGCGCCCCGACCTCACGGTCGCCGTCGCCGACCACAACGTCCCGACGACCGGCGACCGCTCCAAGACCATCGTGCTCGACGACGCGGTCTCGGCCGCGCAGCTCGACGCGATGGAGCGCAACGCGAGCGAGTTCGGCGTCGAGTACTACGACATGTACAGCCAAGACCAGGGCATCGTGCACATCATCGGTCCCGAGCAGGGCCGCACGCAGCCCGGGATGATCATCGTCTGCGGCGACAGCCACACCTCCACCCACGGTGCCTTCGGCGCCATCGCCATGCCGGTCGGCACGTCCCAGGTGGAGCACGTCTTGGCGACGCAATGCCTCGTCCAGGCGCCGCTCAAGACGATGGAGATACGCGTGAACGGCACGCTCCCGCCGCGGCTCACGGCCAAGGACATCATCCTGGGCATCATCGGCGAGATCGGCGTCGACGGCGCGCAGGGCTACGCGGTCGAATATACCGGCGAGGCGATCCGCGCCCTCTCGATGGAGGGACGGCTGACCGTCTGCAACATGTCCATCGAGGCCGGCGCCCGCGTGGGCATGGTCGCGCCCGACGAGACGACGTTCGAGTATCTGCGCGGCCGGCGGCACGCACCGCAGGGCGCGGCCTTCGACGAGGCGGTCGCGCGCTGGCGCGAGCTGCCGACCGACCCCGGCGCCCGCTACGACGCCGTGGTCGAGATCGACGCCTCCTCGCTCGCGCCGTCGGTCACCTGGGGCACCAACCCAGGCATGGTCGTGCCGGTCACCGGGCGCGTGCCCGATCCGTCGACGCTTGGCTCGCCGGCCGAGATAGCGGCCGCGGAGCGCGCGCTCACCTACATGGG
>JACZSI010000144.1 GCA_022574265.1 Chloroflexota bacterium
ATCGTCGTCGGCCAGCCACGCGCGCGCTTCGCCCGCCGTCTCATACTCTGGGTTGTAGATCGGGCGGATGGCATCGCGCAGCCGCCGGATGGTCGAGGGTTCGGCCCGCGACAACGGCACGAAGGAGCCGTCGAAGGTGTCGAAGACGACGTCCTCGAGCCCGACGACGTGCGACGCCGTGTCCACGGGCGGCACGGCATCGAGGTCGGGCGCGACGCGCTCGCGCGCCGGAGTGGGCGTGGTGAGGCCCGATGCGTCGTGCGGCGACGCCGTCGGCGTCTCTCCGGTGCAGGCAGCCGCGGCCAGCGACAGGCCTGCGACGAGCAGGAGCATTGCGCGCATCGGGCCTCCACCCCTTAGACGGCGCGAGGAGCGCGAAGGATGCAGCGCCGCCCGGCTCAGAGCGCGGCGTCCCCCCGGAGGCTGGCCCGCTGCTGCCGGAGGTGTGCGAAGAGGTACGTGGTCGCCAGCCCACGGTACGGCGACCAGCGCTCCATCGCTAAGGCGGCCAGCCGCTGCTCGTCCACCGGCTCTCCGCCGAAGTAGAGCTCCCCGACCACGCGCTTGAGCGCGAGGTCGCCCTCGGGCAGCACGTCGGGGCGGCCGAGCGCGCGCATGAGCACCCACTGCGCCGTCCAACGGCCGACGCCGCGGACGCTCGTGAGCGCGGCGATGGCCTCGTCGTCGTCCATCGCGCCGAGGCGCGCGTCGTCGATCGCGCCATCGAGCGTCTGCTCGGCGACGCCGTGGATGTACTCGGCCTTGCGCTGACTGAGCTTGTGCGCCCGTAGCCCGTCGATGCCGGCGGCCACCAGCGTCTCGGGCTTCGGGAAGGCGTGGAGCTCGTGGCCGTCGGCCTCCAACAGCGTGCCGTAGGAGACCATCAGACCGTCGCGGATGACGCGGGCCACCGCGCTCGATATCTGCTGCGCCGCGATGGCCATGACCAGCGCCTCGAACACGCTCTCGGCGCGCGCCGGGCGCAGGCCGTGGAGCGCGCCGACGGTCGCCGCGAGCACCGGGTCGGCGGCGATGCGCGCGTAGAAGCCGGGCAGGTCGGCCTCGAAGCCGAGGAGCCGGGGCACCGCCTCGGTCGCGAGCGCTAGGTCGCGCTTAGCCCCGCCAGCGGGCACGCTCACGTCAAGCCAGCCGTCGCCTGCTGGAGCGACGCGCACGGCGAACGCGCCACCGCCGGGCCGTCGCAGCGCGCGGTAGTACGCGCCGCCGGCGTAGAGGTCGGCGCCGGCGCGTCCGCGGTAGTACGTCTGGTGACGGACGGTCAGGTCGAAGTCGAACGGCTGCGGCGCCTGGATGCGGTTGTTTGATGCCACGGATGCTCCCCCAGCCACGGGCGTCGGCCTAGGCGATGCGCCCCTTTCATGGGTGCAGGGCAGTGCCCTGCTTAGTTCTTGATGAGGCCGCCGGGCTGGCAGGTGCGGCACCAGCTCGTGATGCGTTGGTTGGGCGTGATCTCGGAGATGGTCGTGCCGCAGCGGGGGCAGGGCTCGCCGCCCTTGCGGTGGACGCTCAGGAAGTCTCTGACCTTGATGTGGATGTTCGGAGGCATCTCGCGGCGGACGACCTCGGTCGCCTCGCGCAGCACCTTCGGGATCGCGTCGTAGACCTGGCGCAGCTCGTCCTCCGTGAGCGTCTTGCGCTTGCGGAAGGGCGACACGCGCGCCTCCCACAGGATCTCGTCGACGTAGGCGTTGCCGATGCCGGCGAGCAGCTTGCCGCGCGCGAGCACGCCCTTGATCTCGCCGGTGTAGGACCGCAGGCGCTGCTTGAACTCCTCGTAGGTCACACCGCCGTCCAGCGCGTCGGGGCCCTGGTCCTGGAGCCGCTGGATCTGATCGAGCTGGTCCGGGCGTACGTAGTGGATGCGCCCCATGGACCGGCTGTCCAGGTAGCGCAGGTCGGCGTCCGCGGTGCCGAGGAGGAAGAACATGCCCTTGGGGACGCGGTGCGACGGCTCGGTGTACTGGAAGCGGCCGGTGAGCATGAGGTTGGCGACCAGCAGCCGGTCGGGGTCGAGCGGGAAGACGAGGTCCTTGCCGAGCCTGGTGATCGTGCCGAAGCGGCGGCCGATGACGTCCTGCTCGAAGTGCTCGGCGGCGAGCGAGCGGACGATCCACGCCTTCGGCGCCTCGGCGCGGACGACCTCCTGCCCGGCGATGCGCTCGTTCAGGAAGTCCTTGATGACCTCGAGGTCCGGTATCTCCGGCACGCCTCTCCCCTTGGGCGGGCAGTATAGCAATCGCCCGCAACGCCGACGCGCGCTTTCTAGACAACGGTGCCGGTGGCCCCTACCATGCCGCGAGCCGGAGACACCGTGATCAACCGTCCGCCGCCCGATCCCGTCACGCCCGTAACGGACCTGCTAGCCGCGACGCTCGCGGTGTACCTGCGGACGTTCCGGCCGCTGTTCGTGACCGCGGCGCTCCTCACGCTCGTGCTCTCGACCGTCGGCGCGATCCTCCTCCCGCAACCGGACGCCGAGCGGCCGGAGAGCATCATTCTGGTGCTGTTCGCCTCGGTCATCTTCCAAGCGGTCAACATCGGCGTCCTCTCCGTCGTGCTGTGGCGGGCCGCGGCGCTCCACCGCGGGGAGGCGCCGTCCCTCACCGCTACCCTGGCCATGGTCCTGGTCTTGGGCCCGCGCTGCTTCGCGGGCGCGATGGTGCTGAGCTTGCCGCTCTTCGTCCTGCTCACCGCGGTTGGCCCGCTGGCGCTTCCTGCTTTCGGGGTGATCGTGTTCGTCTGGATCCGCACCTCGCTCTACGTGCCGGCCATCGTCCTCGAGGACCGGAGCATCGCCGGCGCATTCGTGCGCAGCTGGAAACTCATCGGGGGCCGATGGATGCGGACCTTCCTGCTGGAGCTGATCCTCGTCGTTCCCATCTTCGTCCTCACCTTCGCCATCGGACTGCTTCTCGCTGGCTCCTCCATCCCCGTCATGGTCGGGGTGGACGCCGTGGCGACCGGCATCTTCGTTCCCTTCCTGAGCGTGTTCGGCCTGCTCCTGTTCGAGGACTACTCGCGGGCCTCCGCAGGGAAAAAGCCGCCCGAGCTCAGCGACCGGCCCCCGGCGGACGAGCCGCCGCGCTAGCTCGGCGGCGACGCGAAGAGACCCCGGGGAGTCCGGGGTCTCTTGCTGATGCCTGTGCGGGGTCTGCCTACTCCAGGAAGTCGCGCAGCTTGCGCGAGCGGCTCGGGTGCCGCAGCTTCCGTAGCGCCTTCGCCTCTATCTGGCGGATGCGCTCGCGGGTCACGCCGAAGTCGCGGCCGACCTCTTCAAGCGTGCGGCTCCGGCCATCCTCCAGCCCGAAGCGCAGCTGCAGGACCCTCCGCTCGCGGTCGCTCAAGGTGGCGAGCACGTCCCCGACCTGCTCGCGCAGCAGCTGGAAGGTGGCCGCCTCCGCCGGGGCAGGTGCGCTGCGGTCCTCGATGAAGTCGCCGAGGTGCGAGTCCTCCTCTTCGCCGATGGGCGTCTCGAGGGAGACGGGCTCCTGGGAGACCTTCATGATCTCGCGGACGCGCTCGGGCGTGACCTCCATCTCGAGCGCGATCTCCTGGGTCGTGGGCTCGCGCCCGTACTCCTGCACGAGGCGGCGGCTGACGCGCATGAGCTTGTTGATGGTCTCGACCATGTGCACGGGGATGCGGATCGTGCGTGCCTGGTCGGCGATGGCGCGCGTGATGGCCTGGCGGATCCACCAGGTCGCATACGTGGAGAACTTGAACCCCTTGCGGTAGTCGAACTTCTCCACGGCGCGTATGAGGCCGATGTTGCCCTCCTGGATCAGGTCCAGCAGCGACATGCCCCGGCCGATGTACTTCTTCGCGACGCTCACCACGAGGCGCAGGTTCGCCTCGGCCAGGTGGCGCTGGGCGCGCACGCCCTCGCGCTTCACGGCGGCGAAGTGCATGCGGAGCAGGAGCTCGTTGGACTCGAGCCGCTGACCGATGTCCGCGTCTTCGAGCGCGTCGTCCAAGCTCTTGACGGGGACGTCCTCGCCCATCACCTCAAGCGTCTCTTCGGGGAGCACGTGGGAGTTCAGCGAGAGCTGGATGATCTGCTGCGCGACCTCCAGCGGCTCCTTGCCCCACCGCTGGGCGAAGGTCTCCAGCATCTCCACGTCGAGCTCCGAGTCGATGCCCGCCCGCAGCTTCTCGTCGGTGAGCAGCACCTTGAGCGTCATCGCGTCTTCGATGGCCATGTGGTCGGCGAGGGCCTCGATGAGCTCGTTGGACTCCCGGATGCGCGTGAGGAACGTCCGCACGAGGTCCGAGGCTTGCGCCGGCCGCCCCGTCTCCTCGGCGATGTCCTTCTCGAGCTTCTCGACGTGCTTGCCGGAGCCGAGCGCCTGCGCCAGACGGCGCTCGTCCGCCGCCGTCAGCAGGGTCACGCGGCCGATCTCGCGCAGGTACATCC
>JACZSI010000022.1 GCA_022574265.1 Chloroflexota bacterium
TCGCCGTCCGACTCGTGCCGCTCGAGCACGCCCGCGACCAGGCCATGGATGTCCCCGAACCCGGTGCGGCCGTCGAGGAAGCGCTGCACCGCCACCTCGTCGGCCGCACTCAGCACCGCGGGGTACGTGCCGCCGAGCCGCCCCGCCTCGAGCGCCAGCGGGAAGCACGGGTAGCGCTGCTCGTCCAGCGGCTCGAAGGTCAGCGACGCGCTATCGAGCGCGCTGAAGCTGGGCAGCGTCGCGTTGGCGAGCCGGTCGGGATAGGAGAGGGCGTGCTGGATGGGCAGCCGCATGTCGGGCGGGCCCAGCTGCGCCTTCACGGAGCCGTCCGCGAGCTCGACCATCGAGTGCACGATGCTCTGGGGGTGCACCACGACCTCGATGCGCTCGTAGGGGACCGAGAAGAGCCAGCGGCACTCGATGACCTCGAAGCCCTTGTTCATGAGCGTCGCGGAGTCGACCGAGATCTTGCGGCCCATGGCCCACGTGGGGTGGGCGAGCGCTTCTGCGGGCGTGGCGCCTGCGATCTCCCCGAGCGGCCTCGTGCGGAAGGGCCCGCCGGAGGCCGTGAGGATGAGCTTCCTGGCGGGCTGCTCCTCGCCGCGCAGGCACTGCCAGATGGCGGACGGCTCGGAATCGACGGGCAGCAGCGCGGCACCGTGCGCGCGGGCCGTCTCGGTGACGACCTCGCCGGCCATCACGATGACCTCCTTGTTGGCGAGCGCGACCTGCTTGCCCGCGCGCAGCGCGGCCAGCGTGGGGCCGAGCCCCGCGCGGCCGGTCGTGGCCACCATCACGAGGTCGACGTCGGGCTCGGTGACCATGTCCTCCATGCCCACGCGCTCGGCGTCGAACGAGCCGCCGCCGTCCGCCCAGGCCATGCGCGGGCTGAATTCAGCAAGCTGGCTTGCCAGCAAGCCATGATTCCAGCCAGCCGCCAGCCCGACGATCGCGAAGCTCTCCGGCAGCGCGCGGACGACGTCCAGCGTCTGCACGCCGATGGAGCCCGTGGAGCCGAGGACGACGATGCGCTTCATGACTCGATCATCTTACGCGCCAGGCCAGAGCCTGGATGCAGCGTAGACGAGCAGGAACACCGGGAAGAGGCTGTCCATGCGGTCGAGCAGCCCGCCGTGGCCCGGGATCAGCCGCCCGGAGTCCTTCGCCCCCGCGAGCCGCTTGAGCCACGACTCCGCCAGGTCCCCGGCCTGCCCGGCCACGGCGATGCCGAGCCCCAGCAGCGCCGCCGCCCCCAGCGCCGTCTCGATCGAGCCCAAAACGGCGACGAGCGCCACGGTCGCCCCCGTGCCCGCCACGAGCCCGCCTGCCGCGCCCTCCCACGTCTTGCCGGGGCTCACGCGCGGCGCCATCTTATGCCGCCCGAGCAGCTTGCCCACCACGTAGCTGCCGGTGTCGGTCGCGAACGTGCCGAAGAAGGCCACGATGAGCCAAGCAGCCCCCGCCTCGCCCTCCCGCAGCAGCACCAGCGCCGTCAGCGGTGCCGCGACGTAGGCGGCTCCGGCCGCGGTGATCGTCCAGTCGCCGACGGCCGCGGCCGAGCGCCTGGTGGCCACGGCGACGGCCAACGTCGCGATGGCTCCTGCGGCGAGCGCCAGCAGCACGATCCTCGTGCCGCCCGGCGCGACGACGACCACGGCCGCCCCCCACGCGGCGCCCTCGTACACGAGCGGACGCCAGCCCGCGGCCCTCGTCAGCGTGCCAAGCTCGCGCAGGGCGAGCAGCGCCGCGAGCGCCGCGACGGCGGCGGTCCAGTACCCGCCCGCCCAGATGGCGAGCAGCAGGACGGGGATGAGCGCGGCGGCGCTCATCAGGCGCGTTGCGAGGCGGTCGGCGGTGGCTTGGGCCATGGTGGGCGGCACGGAGTGGACGGGCTCGGCGGGAGCCTATCCGCGGTGCGCTATCTCCGGAGCCGCGGGTGGCTCGCTCGGCGACGGGCCGTCCGGCAGCACGCCGAAGCGTCGCTGCCTGCGCCGGTACTCATCGAGGGCGCGCTCCACCTCCGCGTCGTCGAAGTCCGGCCACAGCGCCGGGGTCTCGTAGAACTCGGCGTACGCCGTCTGCCAGATGAGGAAGTTGCTCAACCGCTGCTCGCCGCCCGTGCGGATCACGAGGTCCGGGTCGGGGACGTCGGGCAGGTAGAAGAACGAACGGAGCGAGTCTTCGTCGACGTCCTCGGGCGCGAGCCCCGCCGCCATCACGCGGCGGACCGCCTCGACGATCTCCTGCCGCCCACCGTAGTCGAACGCCACGCAGAGCGTCAGGCCGCTGTTCTCCCGCGTGTGCTCGACGGCCTCGCGGACGGCGTCGGCGAGGCCGCCTGGCAGGTTGTCCTGCGTCCCGAGGTGGAGTATGCGGATGTTGCCGGCGTGCAGGTCGCGGACCTGGTCCTCGATGATGGACCCGAGCAGCTCGAGCAGCCCGCTCACCTCCTCTTCCGGCCGCCCCCAGTTCTCGGTCGAGAAGGCGAACAGCGTCACGTAGCGCACGCCGGCGCGGTCGAGCGCTTCGAGCACGCGCCGCACGTTGTCGGTGCCCGCGCGGTGGCCCGCGAGCCGCGGCATGCCCTGGCGTTGTGCCCAGCGGCCGTTGCCGTCCATGATGATGGCGACGTGGTTGGGGCCCGCCGGGGTGGAGCCGGAGGCCGTGCTGTTTTCAGGCGCGTCAGCGCTCACGGCTGCGCTAGACCTCCATCAGCTCGGTCTCTTTGCGGGCGCTCACCCCATCGGCCTTGGCCACGCTCGCGTCGGTGACCTTCTGGAGCGCGTCCTGGGCGCGGTGGAGGTCGTCCTGCGAGATCTCCTTGCCCTTCTCCATCGAGCGGAGCTGCTCGATGCCGTCGCGCCGCACGTTGCGGATGGCGACGTGCGCGTCCTCCTGGAGCTTCTTGAGGCGCTTGACCATCTCCTGCCGCCGCTCCTGCGTCATGGACGGGATGGGCAAGCGGATGACCACGCCGTCGCTCTGGGGCGTCAGCCCCAGGTCCGACTTGAGTATCTCCTTCTCGATCGCCCCCACCGCGCTGCGGTCGAACGGCTGCACGACCAAGAGGCGCGCGTCTGGCGCCGTGACGGTCGCGACCTGATTGAGCGCCATCGTCGTCCCGTAGAGGTCGATCTTGAGCCCTTCCAGGAGCCCGGGGTTGGCGCGGCCGGTCCGCAGCGCGTCGCTCTCGTGCACGAAAACCTCCACGGACTTTCCCATGCGGTCCTCGGCGTCGATCAGGATCAGGTCGATGTCCTCTTGGTCTGCCATCGTCATGACCTCGGTTTTCAGGACGCGGCGTGCCGCCGGTTACGGATGCCGCGCCGCGGCCGGCTGCGTGTGGATCAGCGTGCCGATGTGCTCGCCGCTCAGGATACGGCCGAGGCTACCCTCGTTGAAGATGTCGAATACCCACACGGGCATGTCGTTCTCCATGCAGAGGGAGAGCGCCGTGGAGTCCATGACCTCGAGCCGGCGGTTCATGAGGTCCAGGGGCTCCATCTCATCGAACTTCTTCGCCTCCGGGTGCTTCCGAGGGTCCGCGTCGTAGACGCCGTCGACGCGGTACTTGGCCATGAGCAGAACGTTCGCGTGCATCTCGGCGGCCCGCAGCGCGGCGGTCGTGTCCGTCGTCATGTACGGATTGCCCGTGCCCGCGGCGAAGATGACGACGATGCCGCTCTCCAGGTGGTGGAGCGCGCGCCGGAAGATGTACGGCTCCGCGACTTCGTGGATGTCGATGGCCGTCATCGTCCGTGTCTCCACGCCCTGGCGCTCGAACGCGTCTTGCAGCGCGAGCGCGTTGATGACGGTGGCGAGCATCCCCGCGTAGTCGGCCGTCGCGCGGTCCATCCCCTTCGCCTCCGCCTCCGTGCCGCGCCAGATGTTGCCCCCGCCGACGACCACCGACAGCTGAACCCCCAGCGCGACGGCGCTCTTCACCTCGCTCGCGAGGTAGGCGATGACGGACCAATCGAGCCCAAAGGGGAGGTCGCCGCGGAGCGACTCGCCGCTGAGCTTGAGGACCGCGCGCTGGTAGGCGGGCGCTGCCATGACTGCCTTCCGGCTCCTAGTCCCCTTCGCCGAGGCTGAACCGCACGAAGCGGCTCACGCGGATGTTCTCCCCCACGCGCGCCCGGACCCCCAGGACAAGGTCGCCGATCGTCATGCCCGGGTCCTTGATGTACGACTGCTTGAGGAGGCAGACCTCCTCCGGCGAGCGCGCCTCGTCCGCCGGCATCGAGTCGGTGTCGACGTAAAGCGGAGCCATCGCGGCCACCTGCATCGCCAGGTTATGCGCGAGCTCGTTGAACTCCGTGGTGCGCGCGACGAAGTCCGTCTCGCAGTTGACCTCGACCATGGCCCCGACCCGCTTGCCGGCGTGGACGTACAGGTCGACCACGCCCTCCGTCGTCGCGCGGCCGGACTTGGTAGCGGCCTGCGCCATGCCCTGCTTGCGGAGCGCGGCCTCGGCCCGATCGAGGTCGCCGTCGGCGGCATCGAGCGCGTTCTTGCAGTCCATGACGCCGGCGCCCGTGCGGTCGCGTAGCGTGCGGACGGATTGAGGAGAGACGGCCACCGGCTACCTCACGGGGCGGGGTTGCTTAGGGTCTGGGGCTCCCAGCGCTCTCGGCAGCCTCGTCTTCGGCCACCTGGGCCTCGTCGACCGGCTCGCCGCCGCCTGCCTGGTCCGCTTCGGGCGCATCGTCGCCCGCCTCGTCGGGTTCGGGCTCGTCTTCCGCGGCCAGCAGCTCCTCTTCGGCCGAGAGCGCTCGCGGCGCCTCCTCGGCGTCGTCCGCTTCGGCCGTGGCCCCCTCGGCGTCCTCGCCAACCTCGCTGTAGCCGCCGCGGTTCGCCAGCCACTCGTTGTGCCCTTCAAGAGCCGCGTTGGCGATCTGGCTGGTCACGAGGCGGATCGAGCGTATCGCGTCGTCGTTGCCGGGGACGGGCCAGTCGATCAGCTCGGGGTCGCAGTCGGTGTCGACCAAGGCGATGATCGGCACGCCGGAGCGGCGGGCCTCCGCGATGGCGATCTGCTCCCTGCCGACGTCGATGACGAACATGGCACCCGGCAGCGTCGTCATCTCCTTGATGCCGCCGAGGTACCGTTCCATCTTGGCCATCTTGGCCTCGAGCTTGAGCCCCTCCTTCTTGGTGAGGCGCGCGAACTCGCCCCGTGCCCGGCGCTCTTCGAGGCGCACGAGATAGTCGATCCGCGACTGGATCGTGGCGAAGTTGGTCAGCGTTCCGCCGAGCCACCGCTGGTTGATGTGGAACTGGCCGCTGCGGGTCGCCTCCTCGCGGATGGCGTCCTGCGCCTGCTTCTTCGTTCCCACCATCAGTATCTTCTGCCCCTTCGCCGTGACCTCCTGCGCGAAGGCGCGCGCCTGATCCAGCAGATCCATGGTCTGCTGCAGATCGACGATGTGGATGCCGTTGCGCTGCGCGAAGATGAAGCGGCGCATCCTCGGGTTCCAACGGTGGGTCTGGTGCCCGAAATGGACGCCGGCCTCGAGGAGGGCCTTCATGCTGAATGGCTCGGGGGCCTGCTGAGGAACGGGGGCTCGGGGAGCCGCCTCCGCGACCGGAGGGGCTGTTGCCTTTTCTACCATGCCACCTGCTTCCCGTTGGTCTAAGAGATTTCCGCGGGGCCCAACATTCCCCGCGGCTTCGCGCCACGGGCGAGTATAGCACAGCGGGCTTCCAGGCGGCAACGGTGCGCTCCGTCAGGGTTCGGGGGGCTCCCTCATTGGGGAGGCTGCGCCCGTCCGGCAGACCCCTTCGCGCCCTCCGCGATCGGGAACGCGAGGTAGAACACCGACCCCCGCCCCGGCTCGCTCTCGACCCACACGCTCCCGCGCATGAGCTCGACCAGCGCCCTGGCGATCGTCAGTCCGAGTCCCCCGCCGGGCACGTCGCGCGTGGCCGGGTTGTAGGCGCGCTCGAACGGCGCGAAGATGCGCTCCCGGTCGTCCGCCGCGATGCCCACGCCCCTGTCGGTGAAGCTGACCACGACCCGCTGCTCCCCCCACTCGTAGCGCGCGCCGATGCCGACCGGCTCTCCGCCGGGGCTGAACTTGAGTGCATTGGACAGCAGCGCCGCCGCCGCCTGCGAGACCCTCATGCGGTCGCCGAGCACCGGCGGCAGGTTCCCCGGGACGTCCAGCACGATCTCACGCGCGCCCTCGCTCGCCCGAAACGACGCAGCCATGTTCTCGAGGAGCGACCCGAGGTCGAACGACTCGATCTCCACCCGCAGGTTGCGGGACAAAAGATGGGTCATCTGGAGCAGGTCGTCGATGATCTTGAGCGTGCGCGTCGTGGCGTCGTGGACGTGTCCGAGCCACTCCCCGCGCTTCGCGTCGTCCACATCGCGGCCGACAAGCAGCTCCGCGTAGCCCAGCACCGGCGTCATGGGCGTGCGGAGCGCGTGCGCGGCCGCGGAGACGAACACGTCCCGCCGCAGATACTGGAGCGCCATGCCCGCGGTCTGCGCCATGGCCGACAGCAAGCCGACGAGCTCCTCGTCGAAGGCGTCGGCGCGCTTCGAGACCACCACCATCGCGCCGAGCGTCTCGTCGTCCGCCCGCACCGGCAGCGCCACCGCCGAGCGCGCGGCGTCCCCGAGCGCCGGGATGGGCCACGCGGTGGACTCGGAGACGTCGCGGATCACCAGCGGACGCTCCAGCGCCAGCGCCGCCTCGGCCAGGCTTGGCCCCCCCGGGCCGTCCGCGCGCAGACCCTCCGGCTCCAGCGTCGCTATCCACTCCAGGCGCCCGGCGAGGTGTCCCGAGCCCGGCTCCGCGACCGCGAGACCAGCGAAGCTGGCCGACGCCGGGCCCGCGGCCACGTCGAGCAGCCGCGCTATCCGGTCCGCGATCGGCCCCGTCCCGCTCATGATCGAGACCGCCTCGCGCAGCGCCTGCTCCCGCGACCGGCCCGCATCGGCCGCCGTTCGCCGCTGCTCCTGGGCCCACAGCACCCCGAGCGCCCCGGCCACGCTCTCCAGCAGGCGCACGCGCCCCAGACCGAAGTGGTCCCGCTGCGCCGAGGCCGCGGAGAGCGTGCCGATCGCCCGGCCGTCAGCATGCACCGGCACCGCGGCGAGCGACCGCACGCCGTCGAGCCCCACCTCCGGCACCCCCGGCGGCACCGGCGCGCCCGGCGCGTGCTTGCGGCGGACTGTTCGCTCTCGCGGCACCGCCACCACCAGCGGCGTCGGCTCGGAGAGCGCGATCGCGGCGCGGTCCGCATCGAGCACGCTCAACGCCGCTTCCAGGATGTGCTCCGCACCCTCCTCGAACGCAGGAGCCTCCGCGGCCACCGCCCAGACGGCGCCCAACGCTTCGAGCTGCGAGGCGCCGTCGGCCTCCGGCACGAGAGGGTTGCCCAGCACCGCCACCACGCCGCTCGGTCTGCCGTCCCGCATGACGGGAGCCACGGTGATGGCGACGGCCGACTCCCGGCCGTCCCTGCTCCGGATGCGGGCGCGCTCCACCTGGTAGACGGCGCCGTCTACCAGAGAAGCGGCGAGGACGTCCTTGGCGCTCGAAGGCTCGACGATCCGGACGACCTGGCTCGCCGGCTTGCCGACGGCGTCGTCGGCGGGCCAGCCGGTCGTCTCGGCCGCGGCGGGATTCAGGAACGAAACGCGGCCCTCCGCGTCCGTGGCGATAAGCCCGTACACCGGCGGTGGGAGGGTTGGCGGGCTGCTCCCGCGAGCAGCCGGTGCGCCGCCGCGCTCCGAGTCTCGGAGGCGCTGAGCAACGTCTGCGGCGAACTGCTCGCGTGGGAAGCGTTCTGTCGGCATGGTTTCCGGGGCGGCCCGACCGGCGCGCCCTCGCGCCAATTTCCACGTCGCCCTCGCACCATTTTCCCCTCGAACGGGGACGGGCGCCCATCGGGGAAACGGCCCAGATCTCTGCGGGTGGCCCCCCAACGTGGCGTAAGGCGCGCACCTGAGGCCTCACACCGCGGTTCGCTCGCGGCCCGCTATCCGCCGTCCAGAACGCGCCGGACGGACCCGAGCACCGCGTCGAGCGCGCCCGCCGTCAGACGCCCCGTGTTGGTGTTGCGCGGGCTCGGGTGGTAGGAGGCGAACAGCGCCGGCAGCCCGCCTCCCAATTCGTAGCGCGCGCCATGCGCGAACCGGTGCCGCAGCCGCTCGCCCGTCGTCTCGCGCATGGCACGCAAGTAGTTGTCGAACGCGACGTGGCCGAAGGCGAGCACCACCTCGATGTTCGGCAGCAGCCGGACCTCGGCCTGGAGGAAGGGACGGCACCGCCGCTGCTCCTCCGGCGTCGAGCGGTCCTCGGGCGGCGCGCACCGCACGACCGCCACCTCGAAGGCGTCGCGCAGCTCGAGGCCGTCGCCGCGGTGCAGCGAGGTCGGCTGCGAGGCGAACCCCGCGCGGAACAGCGCGGCCGCGAGGAAATCGGCCGTCGGGTCGCCCGTGAACATCCGCCCGGTGCGGTTCGCGCCGTGGGCCGCGGGCGCCAGGCCAACGAGCAGCAGACGGCCCGTGGGGTCGCCGTGGCTCGGCACGGCCGCCCCCCAGTACTCCCAGTCGCGGAAGCTGGCCCGCCGCTCGCTCGTCGCCTTGCGCTCGCGGTACTCGACGAGCCGCGGGCAGGCGCGGCAGCTCACCACCCGCTGCTGCAGGCGGCCGAGCGCGCCCTCGAGCGGGCCGTCGTAGCGCCGTCTGATCATCCGTCGCCTCTGTGGGGCCGGGTGGGGCACAGCGTACCGCAGCGGGGCGCTGACGGTTTTCGTTGACGGTTCCGGCCCGCCCGTGCTACGGTTTCCCCAACGGCTGTGACGGAGACGAGTAGGCAGGCACCAGGTACGCAGCGAGCCGGAGAGGGTGGAAGCCCGGCGCACCAGGCCTGTACGAAGATCCCTCCCGAGCCGTCAGCCGAGATCCGCCCCGGCGGAGCGTAAGCCTGACCGGACCCGCCGTCCGTTACCACCGGCGAGGGCGTGTTGGCGTCCTGCACGAGCGTCCTTCCGGGAACGGGAGGGAACGAGGGTGGTACCGCGGGTAGTGAGCCCGTCCCTTATCGGGGGCGGGTTTTTTTGGTTGCCTTGGGTTCTTGCTAGGATAGTGAAGCGAGGAACGTGATGAGCGACGTGACGCTGTACGACACAACCCTGCGCGACGGCGCGCAGATGGAAGGCATCAGCCTCTCGGTCGACGACAAGCTGGCCATCGCGCGCCGCCTCGACCAGCTCGGCATCCACTTCGTCGAGGGCGGCTGGCCCGGCGCCAACCCCAAGGACGACGAGTTCTTCGAGCGCGCCAAGGACATCGCCTTCGAGACCTCCACGCTGGTCGCCTTCGGCAGCACCCGCCACGCCAGGTCCACGGCGGCGGAGGACGCGAACCTCAAGGCGCTGCTGGCTTCGGGCGCGCCCGTCATCACGATCGTCGGCAAGGCCTCCGAGATGCAGGTCACGCAGGTGCTCGAGGTCTCGCTCGAGGAGAACCTGGCGATGATCGCCGACTCCGTCGCGCACCTCCGCGCCGCCGGACGCCGCGTCTTCTTCGACGCGGAGCACTTCTTCGACGGCTATGCGGAGAACCCGGAGTACGCGCTCCAGGCCATCCGCGCCGCCGCCGGGGCCGGCGCCGAGTGCGTCGTGCTCTGCGACACGAACGGCGGCACGATGCCGGTGGACGTCTTCGCGACGGTCAGCGCGGTCGCCGCCGCCGTCGACTGCGGCGTCGGCATCCACTGCCACAACGACGCCGACGTGGCGGTGGCCAACACGCTGGCCGCGGTCCAGGCCGGCGCGACGCAGGTCCAAGGCACCATCAACGGCTACGGAGAGCGGTGCGGGAACGCGAACCTCACCTCCGTCATCGCCAACCTCAAGCTCAAGCTCGGCATCGAGTGCATCAGCGACGAGCAGATGGAGCACCTGACCGAGGTGCACCGGTTCGTCGCCGAGATCGCCAACATGCCGCGCAGCCGCTACCAGCCATACGTCGGCGAGAGCGCCTTCACCCACAAAGGCGGCCTCCACGCCTCCGCTATGGCCAAGGTGGAGACGAGCTATCAGCACGTCGCGCCGGAGCGCGTCGGCAACGTCAAGCGCATCGTCGTCTCCGAGCTCGCGGGCCGCGCGAACATCGCCATCAAGCTCCAGGAGGAGGGACTGTCGGCTGATGTGCCGAAGGAGATGCTCGGTGAGCTCGTGGACCTCGTGAAGCAGAAGGAGAGCGAGGGGTTCCAGTACGAGGGCGCCGAGGGGTCGTTCCGGCTGCTGGTCGAGCGCGCCCTGCCCGGCTACAAGCCACCCTTCGAGCTGGTGGACTTCATGGTCGTGATGGAGAAGCGCCGCCGCCCCGGCAGCGACCCCGCCGCGAGCGAGGACCTGAGCGAGGCGATGGTGAAGGTCGCCGTCGACGGCGACGTCAAGCACACCGTCGCCGAGGGCAACGGCCCCGTGAACGCCCTCGACGCGGCGCTCCGCAAGGGCCTCGAGGAGTTCTACCCGCACCTCGCGAGCGTCAAGCTCACCGACTTTAAGGTGCGCGTCGTGGACACCGGGGCGAGCGGCACCGGCGCCGTCGTCCGCGTGCTGATCGAATCGACCGACGGCGAGCGCCACTGGGGCACCGTCGGCGTGTCGACGAACCTCATCGAGGCGTCGTGGCAGGCCTTGGCCGACAGCATGGAGTACGCGCTGCTCTCGCGCTAGCCGCCGCCCGCTATCATGGCGGCCGTGAGCAGCGAGCGCACCTACCACGACGCCTCCGGCGTCCGCGTCACCACCACCCGGATGGTGTTCCCCTCCGCGCGCTACGTCACGCGGGACGTCATCTCCGTGGAGTTCGTCGTCGATACCGAGTCCGCCATCGGCTCGTACGTCGTCATGGCCCTCGGCGCGGCGCTGTTCTTCTACGGCGCGTTCACCGGCACCCTCTGGGGCTTCTCCGGCGTCGTCGCCATCCTCGGCGCCCAGCTCCGCCTCCTGCGCAGGAGGACGCGCCGCGGCTACGGCGTGCGCATCACGACCTCCGCGGGCTCGAAGATCGCATTCGCGGCGCGGGACCGCACGCTCGTCGAGGACGTGGCGGCCGCGGTGCGCCAGGCCATCGCCTCGCCCACGGACCCACCGGCGCCAAGCGCGCCTCACCGCCGCCGGCGCTAGCCCTCCGCCATGTCGAGCGCGAGCGCGGACCAGCCGAACGAGCGAGCGCCGTTGCCCTCGCCGTTCAGCGGGTTGTAGAACTCGCGCAGCCCGCCCTCGGCCACCATCGTGATCGTGCGGGCCGCGAGCTGGGCCGCGAGCTCATCGAACCCGTGGCGGCGCAGCCCGCGCCACAGCAGCCAGTTCGTATTCACCCAGGTCGGCCCCCGCCAGATGAGCGATGCGCTCCTTGGGTCGAACGACGGCTCGCTGGCCGCGACCGACGGCACCGGGTAGCGCGTCCAGAACTGGTTCCGGTTCCGGAGGTGCCGATCGACGAGCTCGCCCGCGACGTCGCGGGGCAGCCCCCCGATCACGAGCGGCATGAGGCCGCCCACGGTCAGCGGTTCGGAGCGCAGCTCCTCCTTGCCGGTCAGGCTGTAGAACGCGCCTCTGGTGCGGTCCAGCAGCTTCTCGACGAGCGAGGCGGTGACGAGCTCGGCGCGCTGCGCGTAGGTCTTGGCGCTCGCCGGGTTCATCTGCGCGCGGTGGAGGCGCGCCATCGTCTCCAGCGACTCCGCGTAGAGCGCGTTGACCAGCGCGTCCTTCACGTAGAAGTGCGCGGCGCGGAGCATCCGGGTGCTGCCGTAGGAGTTCAGCCAGTTGCGCATATCGAGCCAGCGGTCGCGCAGCCCCAGCCCGAGCCGCCCCGCCTTGCCCGTCACGCCCAGGGGAGCGTCGTAGGTCGGCGACTGGTCGGTGCCCGACTCGTACGGCGAGACGATGACCAGCAGCCCGTCGCCGTCCGGCGCGCGGTTCTCCGCCAGCCATTCGTGGTAGCGGTCGAGGGCGTCCATGAACGGCGGCGCGAACGCCGGGTCGCCGAGGACCTCCGCGACGCGCTCGACCGCCTGTGCGAGCACCGGGGGCTGGATCAGCGCCGAGTGCCGGAGACGCTCGCCGGGCCTGGACTGCGCGTAGCCGGCGAGGTTCGTTAGCCCCCAGAGCCGGTTGCCCCAGAAGGTGATGTGGCCGATGAACCCGTTGGCGTCCTGGCCGGCGACGAGCGTCTTGAGCTCGGCGGCCGCCTGCTCGGGGTCCACGTGCGCCATGATGACGGCATGGAAGCACGAGTCCCAGAACCACTGCCACGGGTACTCGTTCGGCGAGGGGCAGAGGTATGAGTAGCGGTAGCCGATCGAGAGGTCGTGGCCGCGCTTCAGGTTCGTGCGCAGCAAGCCCTGGGCATAGGAGCGGACGGCGTCGATCTCACCCTGGCGCATCGCCCAAGTATCGCGACGGTGGGAAGCCGAAGGAAGGCGTTTCGGGCACGGCCACGGGGACCTGACGCGGGATGGCCCCCTCTCCCTGGCCAGGGAGAGGGTTGGGGTGAGGGTCGCTCCCTAAGCCAGCGCGTCCGCCAGGAACTCCGCGACGTGGCGCGGCCGCTTCGACGTGAAGTGGTCGATCTGCTGGCGGCACGAGATGCCGGAGATCGCGACCGGCCAGCCGCTGCGCCCCTCCGCCTCGATGGCCGGGAACAGCTTCAGCGCGCCCATCGCCTTGGACATCTCGTAGTGCTCCGCCTCGAAGCCGAACGTGCCCGCCATGCCGCAGCAGGCCGAGTCGATGAGCTCGGCGTTGAAGCCCGCGAGCGCCAGTGCCTCCATCGTCGGCCCCATGCCCACGATCGCCTTCTGGTGGCAGTGCCCGTGGACCTGGATGCTCGGCTTCATGCCCCCCGTGAAGATGCCCTTCACCGCCTCGGGCTCGTCGGCCGCGATCCGGGCGATGAGCTCGTCCAGCATCAGCGCCTGGCCCGCCACCGCACGCGAAGGCTCGTCGCGCAGCAGGTCCGGGTACTCGTCGCGCAGCGTGAGCAGGCACGACGGCTCCGTGCCGACGATCACCACGCCGCGCTCGGCGTACGGCGCGAGCGCGGCGACGTTCGTGCGCGCCCACTCCTTGGCCTTGGCCAGCTGGCCCTTCGAGATCAGCGGCCGCCCGCAGCACTCCTTCTGGGAAACGAGCAGCACGCGATAGCCGAGAGCCTCCAGCACGCGGGTCGCCGCCATGCCGACCTCCGGGTGCATGTATTCGGTGAAGGTGTCGTTGAAGAAGACGGCGTCGCCGCGCGCGCCCGACGTCTGCGGGCGGCGGCCCTCGAACCACGACGTGAAGCGCTGCCGCGCGAACGTCGGGAGGGGGCGGTTGCGCGAGATGCCCAGGAACCGCTCGGCGAGCAGCCTTGTTATGGCGAGCCCGCTGAACAGGTTCGTGATCGGCGCCAGTGCCTGGCCGATGCGGCTCAGCCGCGCGATCTCGCCGAAGGCCCGCGCCCGCCGCGGCAGACCGTGGCGCTCGTAGTACTTCGTCAGCACCTCCGCCTTGAGCTTGGCCATGTCCACGTTGGATGGGCACTCGGCCTTGCACGCCTTGCACTCCACGCACAGATCGAGCGTGTCGAACATGCGCTGGCCCGCGAGCTCGCTGGGCGGGAGCGCCCCGCTGATGATCATGCGCAGCATCGTCGCGCGGCCGCGGGTCGAATGCTCCTCCTCGCGCGTCGCCATGAACGAGGGGCACATGCCGCCGTCCAGCTTCCGGCAGGCGCCCTGGCTGTTGCACCCCTCCACGTGCCCGGCGAAGCCGCCGTCGGCCGAGAAGTCCATGTACGTGGGCACGTCCATGTTCGTGGTCTCGGGGGAGATGCGCAGGTTCTCGCGGAGCCCGGGCGTCTCGATGATCTTGCCGGGGTTCATCGTGCCGTCCGGGTCGAAGGCGGCCTTGAGCTCCTTGAACGCGCCGTACAGCTCCGAGCCGAACATCTTCTCCGTGAACGCACCGCGCACGATGCCGTCGCCGTGCTCGCCGGACAGGCTCCCGCCGAACTCCAGGACGAGGCTCGATATCTCCTCGGCGATCGACACCATCTTGTCGACGCCCTCGTAGGTCTTCAGGTTCACGACCGGCCGGATGTGCATGCAGCCGGTGCTGGCGTGGCCGTAATACGCCGCCGTGGTGCCGTGCCGCTCGATGATCTCCTCGAAGCGCCGCACGTACTCCGGGAGCTGCTCCGGCGAGACGGCCGTGTCCTCGACGTACGGGAGCGGCTTCGCGTCGCCCTTGAGCGCCATCGCCAGCCCCAGCCCGGCCTCGCGCAGCGAGTACCAGCGGCGGTGGAGCGCCGGGTTGAAGGTCGTCAGCGTCGCGTATCCGAGGTTGCGGTGGTCGAGGTCGGCCTTGAGCGCGTCCAGCTTCGAGCGGACCTCGGCCTCCGTGTCGCCGTAGAACTCGACGAACAGAAGCTCGGTCGGGTCGCCCTCCAGGAAGTCCATCAGGTGCCGGTACCCCGGATTCTCCGCGCAGTTCTTGAGCACCATGCGGCCGATCATCTCGACGGCCGACGGCCCGTGCTCCAGGATGGGCACGGCGGCCTCCATGCACTCGATCAGGCCGTTGAAGTGCACGACCCCGAGCCCCTTGTGCGCCGGCGTCGGGACCAGGTTGACCTTGGCCTCCGTCACGACGGTGAGCGTGCCCTCGGACCCCACCACCGCGCGGGTCAGGTTCATCGGACCGTCGCCCCCAAAGTCGTCGAGGTTGTAGCCGCCGACGCGCCGGAGGATCTTCGGGAAGCGGCGCTGGACCTCCTCGCGGTGCTCGTGCGCGAGCCGCCGGACCTCCCGGTACAGGCGGCCCTCCAGGTCGTCCTGCGAGAAGCGGTCCTCCAGCGCCTCGCCCCCCACCGGCGCGAAGCGGGTGCGCGTGCCGTCCGAAAGCACCACGTCGACCTCCAGGATGTGGTCGAGCGTCTTGCCGTAGATCACGGAGTGCGGCCCGCATGAGTTGTTGCCGATGCCCCCGCCGACGGTGGCGCGGTTGCTGGTCACCGGGTCGGGGGCGTACATCAGGCCGTGGGTGGCGACGGCCCGGCTCAGGTCGTTGTTGACGATGCCCGGCTGCACGCGGGCCCAACGCTCCTCGGGCGAGACGGCCACGACGCTGTTCATGAACTTCGAGAAGTCGATGACGATGGAGTGGTTGGCGGTCTGCCCGGCCAGCGCCGTGCCCGCGCCCCGGGGCGTGACCGGCACGCCGTGCGCGCCCGCGATGCGGACCGCCGCCTCGACGTCGTCCGCCGAGCGTGGCAGGAAGACGCCGACGGGCGTCATCGAGAAGATGGACGCGTCCGTCGCGTACATGAGCCGGTCGTAGTCGTCGAAACGCACCTCCCCGGATGTCTGAGCGCGCAGCTCGGCCGCGATCTCCCGTGCCTCGCTCGGCGCGAGGTGGGCGGCCTTGCGGGTCGTCTCGTACAGCAGTGGCATCGCCGCTCCTCTGTCGCTGGCTGGGCCTGCGCAACTGTAGCGGACGCCGCCGCGCGGGGGAAGGGCGCCTGCGCCCTTGACACCGCCGGTGCCACCTCTTACGGTGCCGTCGGACCCGTGACCGCCTCGTAAGACCGGAGCATGATGGTGGCCCAGCAGAACGGATCGGCGTCCGAGGCGTCAGGGAGCCGGAGGGCGCGCGGCGCGCTCGGCGCGCTCGAAACCAGGCTCATGGAGGCGCTCTGGGGCTCCGACTCGGAGCTCTCCGTGCAGGGCGTCTCCGACGCACTCGGCCCCGGTCACAACTACAAGACCGTCATGACGGTGCTGAACCGCCTCGTCGAGAAGGGACTGCTCATGCGCGAGCTCGACGGCCGCGCCTACCGCTACCGCCCGAGCCAGTCCCGGCCCCAATTCCTGCGCTCCGCCGCCGACGAGCTCGTGCGCGGCTACCTCGACGCTTACGGCCCGGAAGCGGCCGCGCACCTCGCCAGCGCCGCCGGTGCCGCCCCCGCCCCGCAGTCGCCGCCTGCCTCAGCGCCACCGCAGCCGGACGCCTCGATGGCGTTCGGCGGGTGGGAAGCCGTCCAGCGCTCGCCCCTACGCCTGCTGCTGATCGCGGCCGCGGTCCTGTTCCTGCTGACACGCTCGCGGCGCGGGCGCTCCTGAAGATGGACGGGGGCCCTGCCTCGAAACCCCTGTGTACCTGTACCAGACGTGTACCAGACGGGGAGTGCAGAGAGCCTGTCCTGAGCCTGTCGAAGCATGTCCTGAGCACAGTCGAAGGGGGGGCGAAGCCCCGGCGCCTGCCCTGAGCTTGCCGAAGGGCCGGGGGCACGGGGGTGTCCCCCGTATCTGGCTTGATCACCCCCTTCCTGGCGAGAGCCTGCCCTGAGC
>JACZSI010000145.1 GCA_022574265.1 Chloroflexota bacterium
CCCACGGCGACGCTTCTCGAGGTCTCGCCCGGCATCGAGCTCGTCCTGCGCGCCGACGCGGCGGGCATGATGTTCGCGCTGCTGGCCTCGATGCTGTGGCTCGCGAGCTCCGTGTACACGATCGGGTACATGCGCGGCCTCGGCGAGGCGAACCAGACGCGGTTCTCCGCCGCGTTCAGCCTGAGCATCGCGGCGACGATGGGCGTCGCCCTCGCGGGCAACCTGCTGACGTTCGTGCTCTTCTACGAGCTGCTGACGCTGGTGACGTACCCGCTGGTCGTCCACCGCCAGACGGAGGAATCCATCCGCGCCGGCCGGAAGTACCTGGCGTACACGTTGACAGGCGGCCTCGTCCTGATCGGTGCCACGGCGTGGGTCCAGGTGCTCGGCATCGACGCCACGTTCGTGCCCGGCGGCTTCCTGGGCGACGCCGGCCTCGGCAACGCCACGCGCTGGGGCCTCTTCGCGCTGCTGGCCACCGGCGTGAGCGTGAAGGCCGCCGTCATGCCGCTGCACAGCTGGCTGCCGAGCGCGATGGTCGCGCCGACGCCGGTGAGCGCGCTGTTGCACGCCGTCGCTGTCGTCAAGGCGGGCGTCTTCGGCATGGTGCGGGTCGTCGCGTTCGTGTTCGGGCCGGTCCTGCTCGCGGACATGGGCGCCTGGGTCGTGCTCGCGGTAGCTTCGGGCACCACGATGATCGTGGCGTCGGTCCTCGCGCTCCGGCACGACAACCTCAAGCGGCGCCTCGCCTACTCGACCATCAGCCACCTGTCCACCATCGTGCTTGGAGCCGCGGTGCTTGGCCCGATCGCACTCACCGGGGCACTCTTACACATCGTCGGACACGGCCTGACGAAGATCACGCTCTTCTTCTGCGCCGGGGCCATCCACGTGCGCACGCACAAGGAGAACGTCAGCGAGCTCGACGGCATCGGCTGGGCGATGCCGCTGACCATGGGCGCGTTCGCCTTGGCGGCCCTCAGCATGGCGGGCATCCCGCCGTTCGTGCTCTTCGTCTCGAAGTCCCACCTCGCCTGGGGCGCGGCGGACTCGGGCGTCGGGGTCTTCCTGGTCCTCTACCTCCTCAGCGGCGTCTTGAGCGCCGCGTATCTCTTCCCCGTCGCCGTGCGCGCATTCCGCGTGGGGCCGGACCGCGTACGGCCGCGCTACGCCGAAGCCGACCTGCGCATGGTCGTCCCGCTCGTGCTCACGGCGGCCGGCGCGCTGGCGTGGGGCATCGATCCCGACCTGCTCTTCCGCTTCCGCGAGCTGGCGGAGACCGCCGTGCACGCGATCCCTTTCCCCGCCGCGGCGCCGCTCTTCGGCGACGACACGGAGAGCAGGGTCCACGCGCTGGAGCTCCTGACCGCCGCCGGGATCGGGATCCTCACCGCTGCCGGCATCGGCATATGGCTGCTCCGGGACCGCCTCGGCGAGCATGCGGGCCTGACGCTCGGCACCGGCTGGGCCTACCGCCAGGTCCGGCGCTTCATCCAAGCGCCGCTCGAGGCCGTGTTCACGACGGCCCAGCGCGCGACGGACGCCGTGGTCGCGCGCGTGGTGGCGCTGGCGGGCGGTCCCCACGAGCCGTGGGCCGGCGTGGTGGGCCGGCCGCCGCTCGGCGTGGCGCTCGCGGCCGTGCTCCTGACGTTCGGCGTGGTGGTCGTGATCGCGGCCGCGAGGAGTGGTTAGCAGCGCTGCGTTCCCAGTGCGTATGGTTATTGACTAAGAACCAGGGAACTCCTAGCTTGAATCGAGCGCAAGGAGTAACCACATGCAGGGGAGCCCAAACTGGTTCAGCCAACTCCGTTCTGCTATGCCGCAAAACGGGATCTCTCCCACATGGTTCGCCAGTCTCTTCTCTGAATGGCGCCAAACAGCGGTCTGTTGGCGACATATCTATGAACTCTCCGGTCCACCGCGGGAACCAGGGCTGTACATCTGGTTTTCGACCCGTGACCTCGGTGGCGCGAAGCAAGATGTGCTTAGGAAAGTGGGCGAGGCCGGCCTGGGCTCTTGGGGGCACAAGGAGTCGGACGGCACGCTTTACAAGCGGATGGCTCGCTACGTGCAAGGTCCTAGAGGAGGTGGACAGGGGCGAACTCAGTGCGAGCTGGCAATTAGCCACTACCAGCAGATAATCGCTAATGTGGGGCCAGTCTCAGACCGAGAGTACTCCCGCGACATCTCCGGCATATCGGAGTGCGGGCGCACCGTATTTCCAGAACAATCACGACGGAAATACCGGGAAGCCAATAAAGGGTGGTACCGCTATGACGGTGCGATAGACTGGGCACTCTACGGAGGCCCCAATCTCCAAGATATTCGTGTGGTCTACGCTCCATGTCAGCGCGAAGACCGAAAACTTCTCCGTGAGCTTGAGTTGGCAGTGACCAGCGTCGCAGATGAGTGGAATCGCCTCCGCAGCCTCCCAAGAACCCTCTCGGGATGACGGAGGAAGTGCTCCGAACTGCTTCCCTCTGGCCGTGGTAGCCGTCTAAGAGACTCTCGCGGAGGTCCCCAGCTTGGCCGTCGGCATCTTCGGCCTGCCGCAGGCGGGCAAGACGACGATCTTCAACGCGGCCACCCGAGGGGCCGCGGCCGCTGGACGCTCCGGCCGGGCCGGACCGAACCTCGGCGTGGTCAAGGTGCCCGACGCCCGCCTCGGCGTCCTCGCCGGGATGGACCACCCCAAGCGCATCGTCCACGCGGAGATCGAGTACCTCGACGTGCCGGCCCCGGCCGGGGGCGCCGACAAGCCGAAGGGCATCAGCGCGGAGTACCTCAACGTCCTCGGCGGCTGCGAGGCGCTGCTGATGGTCGCCCGCGCCTTCAGCGACCCGTCAGTCGCCCACGTCTCAGGGTCGGTCGATGCCTACCGCGACGCCGCCAGCCTGGAGCTGGAGCTGATCCTGACCGACATCGGCGTGCTCGAGCGCCGCGAGGAGCGCGTCGAGTCGCAGCTGCGCACCGCGAAGACGCTCGACCGCGACGCCCTCCGCAAGGAGATCGCGCTGCTCAAGTCGATACGGGAGTCGCTCGAGGCCGAGGTGCCGGTGCGCGCGCAAGCGCTCCCCAAGGAGGCGGCCCCGTTCCTCCAGAACTTCGCGCTGTTGAGCGCCAAGCCGCTGATGATCGTCTTCAACATCGACGAGGCCGACGTCGGCCGCACGCCCGAGATTGAGGCTGAGATGGCGGAGCGGCTCGGGAGCGAGGGCGTCGCGACGGCGGCCGTCAGCGGCAAGCTCGAGACGGAGCTGGCGGAGATGTCGCCGGAGGACGAGGCCGAGTTCCGCGAATCCCTCGGCGCCGGAGAGCCGGGGCTCGACCGCACGGCGGTCCTATGCTACGGCGTGCTCGGCCTGATCGCGTTCCTCACGACGGGCCCCGACGAGACGCGCGCATGGGCGATCCGCGACGGCACGACGGCGCTCGAGGCGGCGGGCAAGATACACACCGACATCCAGCGTGGCTTCATCCGCGCCGAGGTCGTGTCCTACGACGACCTCGTGCGCGCGGGCGGCCTGCCGGAGGCGCGCAAGCAAGCGACGCTGCGCTCGGAGGGCAAGGGCTACGTGATGCGCGACGGGGACGTCGTGAACTTCCTGTTCAACGTGTAGCGACAAGCTGCCCGGCAGCTGGTACCCGCTCGTGCTGAGCCTGTCGAAGTACGAGCAGACGCTCGCCCTTCACCAACGCTCCTCGTGAGCAACCCTCCCCTCGCCCTTCGACAAGCTCAGGGTGAGCGGTCTCCGGCCGACCTGCCATCGCGGCGGAGCCTCGGCAGCGAGTTTCCTATAATGGCCTGGTGAGCAAGCTGACGCCCCTCGCCCTCTACGTCCACATCCCCTTCTGCGAGACCAAGTGCCCGTACTGCGACTTCAACACGTACGCGGCCATCGAGCCGCTCATGCCCGCCTACGTCGGCGCGCTGGCGCATGAGATCGCGGCGTGGGGCGCCTGGCTCGGACGCCCGGCGCTCGGAAGCGTCTTCTTCGGCGGCGGCACGCCGTCGTACCTCCCGCCGGAGCACCTCGCCCGGCTGACCGAGGCCATCGGGGACGCGTTCGGCTGGACTGACGCCATCGAGGCGACGGCCGAGGCGAACCCCGGCGACTGCACGCCCGAGCAGCTGAGCGCGATGCGGGCCGCCGGCTTCGACCGCCTGAGTATCGGCGTGCAGTCGTTCGACGACGCGGAGCTTCGCCTGCTCGGCCGGCGGCACTCGGCCGACGACGCCCGCGCGGCCGTGCGGGGCGCCCGCGCGGCCGGCTTCGCGAACCTCAGCGTCGACCTGATGCTCGGCCTGCCCGCCCAGCCGCTCGATTCGTTGGCGCGCTCGATCGACGAGGCCGCCGCGCTCGACGGTGAC
>JACZSI010000023.1 GCA_022574265.1 Chloroflexota bacterium
CGGGGACTGCGCAAAGGAGCTGCGCTCGGCCTGCGTTTCCGGCTGCTGTGCCTTGGTGGTCATAGCTTCCCTCCGTTTCCGCCGTGAGACTCAGAGGCCGCTGGCCGAGGCCGGCGGCCGATACCGTGTTCTTGGTGGAGATGGGGGAGAGTCGAACTCCCCGTCCAAAAGATAGAGAAGGCTCAGCCGACTTTGGCTGGGCCGCATCGTTGTCTGGTCGGGGTGCCCGGACTCGAACCGGGGCCCTCCTGCTCCCAAAGCAAGTGTGCTACCAGTCTGCGTCCAGCCCCGCTCCTGGGGATCGAGCTTATGGAGATATTGGGATGGCCCAGGGAAGATGAATACCGCTGGCTCATGTGTGGGACCGCGTGATCAGCCGGCCGGAGACCGAACGGCACATCCTCAACCACCACGCCGCCGCGGCCGGGCGAGTCGTCAGGCGACGCTACCCACCCAGGTCCGTTGATCAGGACGAAAGAGACTGAGGGGGAGGACGAGGACTGCTGAGGGGATCGGTCGGCGGCAATGTCGCGACCTTGCCATCCTCGCGCTTTCTCGGCGGCGGGTGTCCCGCACGTAGCTCACCGCGATTACCCTTTCCGGCGCGTCGACGGGTGACGTTCGCGCAGTCAGCGAAGATCTCAGAGCACATTTCGGTGCGAGATTGTGTCCATCCACCCACTGGAACGGGCCATATTTGCACTCTAGAGCGCGTACGCGCGGCGCCACGGCCTGAAATCAAGGCAGCGATTCAGTCGATCTGCCTCAAATCCCTCGTGGCGCCGCCCTGGAGCGGTCGGTGCCGCCCGGACGCGGTCGGTGGCGGTCGGGAACGGTCGGGAACGCGCGGAACCGGCCTTTGTCGATGCGCAACTTTCCTTGAGATCACGGATGTACTCCTCAGCGGCGTAGCGCTCCTGGACATCTTTGGCTTCCAGAGCTTTGTGAGCCGTGAAGGCTTCGAAGCTCGGGCCGAGCAGTACCTCGCCGCGCTTGCGACGAGCGTGGGCAGGAGTACGCGGCCGGTTCATTACTACCAAGCGTCGGATTCCACCATCCTGACGACCGAGAATCTGGGCGTGGAAGCGCTTAGGTCCCTGCTCAAAGCCGTCTCGGCAATCACGTTCGCCGCACTCGTTGAGCAGGGCTTACCCATTCGGGGCGCCATCGCCGGTGGCCTTTATGCGACCCAGGATGCCGGTCCTGCGGGCACGCTCGTGGCAGGCCCCGCTGTAGTCGAGGCCTACCGCACGGAGCAACAACAGGATTGGGTGGGGGCGATGCTCTCCCCGGGGCTGTTGCACTTGGTACCGAATCTTGCCGAGCTGCTCACGGCACCTGTGCGGCCAACTTCGCACGAGGAGGCTCACGAGCTCGAAGCGCGAATGAACTGGCTTTTGCTGGCCACCAGGCACGGGCGCATCCCCTTGCACTCTACGAATCCTCTGACCGATCCGACATTGGACGGATTCGTGGTGTTGCCCAAGAGGATGGATACGCAGTCGCCAGAACAGATCAGGATTGACCTCGCGAGTTTCCAGGGGGCACTCACCCAACTGACGCCCACCGCGCCAGACGAGGCTGCCCAACGCAAGTACACCAACAGCGCGGTGTTCATTGAGCAACAGAGGGGCCGCTGGGAAACATTCTCCAGTGCCCGAGCGTGGAGGGAGCGCGCCGAGCCAGAATAGACCTCCCGACTGCCCTAACCCCGTACCCTAGAATCTCCCCCGGGCTGTCGCACGAGTTCGGCCTCGATCACGAGTCGCAATGGTTCGATTGCGCACCCGTCATCGGAATGACAACGTTGGCACCCAGTCTGGGCGCTACCCCAAGTGGGTCAAGGGCTGCGCCCTTGCTAGGTTGCGAGCAGGACCGCACCGGCCACGGACACGGCGATGGCGACGAGGATCCTCGGCTCGAACGACTCGAGCGAGCGGTTGATCAGGAAGTTGAACCCCAGCTGGAAGACGGCGTATGTCCGGATCATCGGCACGACGACCGTCACCGGCGCGATCGCCAGGGCCGAGAAGCGGAAGACGTTGGCGGTGAAGGAGTTGAGCGTGCTGAGGACGAACCAGCGGAGCGCCGAGCGGTCCAGGCTCGTTGTCTTGGCGAGCTGCCCGGGGATGGCAAGCACCAGCAGCAGCACCGTGGCCGCCGCACCGTAGGTCACGAGACCGCCGAGGATGCCGAGGCCCGTCGAGTCCACTCCCGCGCGCATGAGCACGGGGCCCACGCCCCACAGCACCGCACCCATGATGCCGAAAAGGTAGCCCTCTTTGAGGTTCGGGCTGTCGGCCGCACCCGTGGCTTGGGGCGGGGGCGCGTCGCCGCTCGCTCCGGCGGGCGTCGCTGGGACGGCCGTCCGGCGCCGTGCGACGAGCACCGGCCCGACCATGATCAGCGCGATGCCCACGCCGATGCGGAGGTTGAGCGTTTCGTCCAGAAACAGCACCGCGATGAGCACGGACACGAGAGCCGACGAGCCGAATACCGGCGCGGCCCGGTTCGCCCCCATCGCCGCGATGGCCCGGAAGTTGCAGTACCGGCCGAGCAGGATGTGGATCAACCCACCCACGATCAAGAGACCGTAGTCGCCCGCCGCTACCTCGCCGGCCCGGGCCAGCTGCCCCGTAAGCGCCGCGGTGAGCACGAACAGCACGAGCCCGCCGAGCACCGTGACGTAGAGCGCCTGGCTCGCGGCGGCCGTCGCGACGCCGCGCCGGATAGTGGCGCCGTTGAACCCGAAGGCGACCGCGGCCGCCAGCGCGAAGACGATGCCGAGGCTCACGTCGCCTCCCGAGCGGCCATATCCGCGAAGAAGCGCAGCGCGTCGGGGTTCGCCAGCGAGTCGAGGCTCGCCGCCTCCTCGACCGGCACGCCGCTCAGGATGCGCTTGACGGGCACCTCCAGCTTCTTGCCATTGAGCGTCCGCGGCACCTCGGCGATGGCTTCGACGGCATCCGGCACGTGCCGGGGCGACAGCCGCGTGCGGATGGCCGACGCGATCCGCTCACGGAGCGCCTGATCGAGCACGACGCCCTCAGCCAGCACGACGAACAGCAGCAGCTTGCCCTCGGTTCCCAGACCCGCCGTGTCCACGACGAGGCTGTCGGCCACCTCGGGCAGGTCGTCGATGACGCGGTAGAACTCAGCGGTGCCCATGCGCACGCCGCCGCGCTTGAGCGTCGCGTCGGACCGGCCGTGGACCACGCAGGCGCCCCCTGGCGTGATGCTGAGCCAATCGCCGTGCCGCCACGCGTCAGGGTAGAAGCCGAAGTAGCTCTCGTGGAGCAACCGTCCGTCCGGGTCGTTCAGGAAGCGCACCGGCATCGACGGCATCGGCTCGGTGACGACCAGCTCGCCGACCTCGTCGACGACCGGACGGCCGTCCGCATCGAAGCTCTCGACCTTGGCGCCGAGCGCCCGGCACGCCATCTCCCCCGCGTGCACCGGCAGCGTCGGGCTGGCGGCCGTGAACGCCGTGACGACGTCGGTGCCGCCGCTGATCGAGGCGAGCAGCAGGTCGGCGCCGACGTGCTCGTACACCCACGCGTAGCCCTCGGGCGGGAGCGGCGCGCCGGTCGAGCCGACGGTCCGGATGCGGCTCAGGTCCAGCTCGCGTGCGGGCTCGATGCCCGCCTTCATGCACGCCAGGATGTAGGGAGCGCTCACGCCGAAGCACGTCACGCCGGTGGCCGAGGCCATGCGCCAGAGCGCGTAGAGATCGGGGTGCGCCGGGCTCCCGTCGTAGAGCACGACGGTGGCTCCGACCAGCAGGCCGCTGATGAGGAAGTTCCACATCATCCAGCCGGTCGTCGTGTACCAGAAGAAGCGGTCGTCCTCGCCCAGGTCCATGTGCAGCGAGAGCATCTTGAGGTGCTCGACGACCACGCCGCCGTGCCCGTGGACGATCGCCTTGGGCGCGCCCGTGGTCCCCGACGAGTAGAGCACCCATAAGGGGTGGTCGAAGGGCACCGGCTCGAAGGTCAGAGGCTCGCCTGTGACGAGCAGGTCGTGCCAGGTCACGGCGCCCGGGATGCCACCAGTGCCTGCGTCGAGATCGAGGTACGGCAGGACGACGGTCGCCCGCAGCGACGGCAGGCCGGCCTGCACCTCGCGCAAGCCCGCTGTCGCGTCGAAGCGCCGGCCGGCATAGGTGTAGCCGTCGACGCCGAGCAGCACCTTCGGCTCGAGCTGAGCGAACCGGTCGATCACGGACGGCGCCCCGAACTCCGGCGGGCAGCACGACCAGACCGCGCCGATGCTCGCGGCGGCCAGCGCGGCCACGACGGCCTCCGGGACGTTCGGCAGGTAGCCGACGACAGCGTCGCCCTTGCCGACGCCGATGCGCCGCAGACCGGCCGCGGCCTCCGCCGTGCGCTGCGCAAGCTCGGCGTACGTCAACGTCGCGCTCGCGCCAGCCTCGTTCGTGAAGACGACCGCGGGGTGGTCGTCGCGGCGGCGCAGGGCGTGCTCGGCGTAGTTCAGCTCGGCGCCGGCGAACCACCGCGCGCCCTCGACGCGGTTCCCCGAAAGGGAACGCTCGAGCACGCGGGCGTACGGCCGGTGCGCGATCACGCCGAGGTGCTCCCAGACAGAGCCCCAGAAGCCCTCGAGGTCGTCGACCGACCACGCCCACAGGTCGTCGTAGGAGTCGAACCGGCGGCCGCGGGCCTCGCCGAGCCAGCGCATGTAGCGCGCCATGTTGCTCCGCTCGGCCCGCTGGGCGGACGGCCGCCAGAGCAGCGTGCCTTGCGCCGTACGATGAGCGTCGCTCGTCACGCCGGCCTCCGTTGTCTAGCGGCCCCTGGCGGCCTCGCCGCGAGCAGGATCAGCCCCGCCGCGAGCCACGCGGCCGCGGCCACGAGGAACGCGGCCCCGTAGTCGCCGCGCAGATCGTAGAGCACGCCGAACAGCAGTGGGCTAAGCGCGCCCGTCCCCAGCATGAACGGGCGCAGCACGCTTTCGACCGCGCCGAGGTGCGCCCGTCCGAAGTAGTCGGCGGTCAGCAGCGCTTGGAGGATCACGAAGCCGCCCATCGACACGCCCGCCGCGGCCAGGTACACCGCGAGGAACGCCACGCTCCCAACGTTCAGGAACAGCACGATGACGACCGACGTCGCGGCAGCCGAGGCCGCCAGCAGCAAGCGCGGCGGGACGCGCTCGGCGAGCAACCCCCAGACCGGCCGCGAGAGGCCGGAGACAAGACCGTAGACGGCGATGCCGGCCGAGGCCTGGGCCGCGCTGAACCCGGTCTCCAGCAGGAATGGCAGCCAGTTGGTCTGGAACCCCACGATGCCCAGCGCGATGAGGCTTGAGGCGGCGAGCAGCAGCCAGAACGCCCGCGTGCGTACGGCCTCGCGGCGCGTCAGGCTGCGCTCCCCCGCCCCGGCCGCTGGCATGCCCGAGAGCGGCTCGGGAGCGCCGTCGGGCCACAACCCGACGTCCTCCGGACGCGTGCGCACGAGCAGCGCGAGCAGCAGCCAGACCGTGCCGGTCGCGGCACCGAGCCAGACCCACGCGGAGCGCCAGCCCTCCGCGTCCACCACGGCGGAGACGGCCGAGGGGAAGATGAGCGCACCGAGGCCCACGCCCATGGTCGCGATGCCGAGTGCCCGCCCCCGCTTCGCCACGAACCACTTGGGAAGCACCGTGATGAGTATCACGAACCCCCCACCCAGCTCGGCGAGCCCGCCCAGGACGCCGTAGAGCAGCAGGAACTGCCAGAGGTGCTCGGTGTACGTCAGCAGCGCCATCGACCCCGCGAGCACGAACGCCCCGCCGATGGCCATGAGACGCGGGCCGTGGCGCGTGTCGAGCCACGGCCCGACCACCGGCGCGGTGACGCCGACCACGACGGCGCGGACGGCGAACGCCGCGAAGAACTCCGTGCGGCTCCAGCCGAGCTCCTCGGTCATCGGCAGGACGAAGACGCTCGCGCCCCAGATGGAGATGCCCGAGCCGAGCCCGGAGCCGACGAAGGCCACGCCGACGATGACCCAGCCGTAGAAGAATGGCCAGCGAGCGGGTCTCAACGTGGGGTCACGAAGCCCAGCCTGAGTCGTCGGGGAATACGTTCGTGCCCACACGCCGCACCGTCTCCTCCGCGTAGAGGCCGGCGGTGGCCTCCCGGTACTTGAGGAAGTGCGGCATCTGGCGGTGCGCGTCCAGCGCCGCCTCGTCCCGGTACACCTCGAAAAGGAAGAAGCGGTCTGGATCGTCGCTGTCCTGGATGGCGCTGAACTGGAGGTTGCCCTCCTCCTTCGTCGTCGTCCCCTCGCCGTCCTCGCGGATGGCGGCGATGAAATCGTCCCGCCGGCCGGGCTTGACCTTGATGTTGACCATGAGCACCAGCATTACTATCTCCTTTCGTGGGCAGCGCGTGCACGGTTCCGTTCGTGGTGAGGCTCTCGAACCACGAACCCGCGCTCGCCAACAACCCTCCGTCCGCCCTTCGAGAGCCTCAGGGCGAACGGGGGGCAGCGTGCCCGGTCCGTTCGTCGTTAGCCCCGCGCGACGGGTGAACGGGGGATCGCGACGAGGTTTCTCGCACGTCCCGCGTCGGCCTCGGCACCGGTTGGATTGTATGCGTTCGGCGCGGCCTCCGGTCGTCCAGCCGCCGCCGACCGAAGCCGCTGCGCTATCATCGTAAGGAACTGTGAAGCGATGCACCCCTCTGTCATTCTGAGCCGACAGGCGAAGAATCTCGCCACTCCGTGCTGCTTGGACACTAGGGCCTGGGACGAGACCCTTCGCTTCGCTCAGGGTGACAGATCGGGAAACGGACGGGATGGTGCGATGGCCGATCCTCGGCGGCTCACGAAGATCGTTGCGACCTGGGGCCCCGCGGTGGCCTCGGATGAGATGCTGCGCGGCCTCATCGCCGCCGGCGTCGACGTCTTCCGGCTGAACTTCTCCCACGCCACGCATCAGGAGGTCTCCGCCGCGGTCCCCCGGATCCGCGAGCTCGCGGAGGCCGCGGGGCGCTCGGTCGGCCTGCTCCAGGACATCCAGGGCCCGCGCCTCCGCACCGGGCCGCTGGCGGACGGCAGGCCCGCGGAGCTCGTCACGGGCTCCACCGTCACCATCACCGCGGTCGAGGGGCCGAGCTCCAGCGAGCAGCTCTCCATCGCCTACCCCCATCTGACCGACGACGTGAAGCCGGGCCACCGCATCCTCATCGCGGACGGCCGCATCGTGCTCCGCGCGTCGGCGGTCAGCCGGGACCGCATCCAGGCCGAGGTGCTGGCCGGCGGGACCATCGGCGAGCACAAGGGCGTCAACCTGCCTGACTCCGACGTCTCGATGCCGCCGCTCACGCCCAAGGACCACGAGGACCTCGCCCTCGGCGCGGAGCTGGAGGTCGACTTCGTCGCGCTGAGCTTCGTGCGCCGTGGCGACGACGTGCTCGCGTGCAAGCGCGTGCTCGCCGACCTCGGACGCGACACGCCGGTGGTCGCGAAGATCGAGCACCCGCAGGCGATCGCGAACCTCGAAGAGATCCTCGCCGTCAGCGACGCCGTGATGGTGGCGCGCGGGGACCTCGGCGTCGAGGTCTCCGTCGAGCGCGTGCCCCTGCTCCAGAAGCAGATCATCGCCCGCGCCAACGAGATCGGCATACCGGCCATCACGGCGACGCAGATGCTGGAGTCGATGGTCGACCGGCCGGTCCCCACGCGCGCCGAGGCCAGCGACATCGCCAACGCGGTGATCGACGGCACGGACGCGCTCATGCTCTCGGCCGAGACGGCCATCGGCAGCTATCCCGTGGAGGCGGTCGCAACCATGGCCCGCATCGCCGAGGCCGCCGAGGGCGCGCGCGAGAAGCACCGCGCGCACCCCACCGGCGACGAGGCCCATGCGGTGGCGGAAGCGGCACGCTCGCTGGCATCCAACGTCGGCGCGCGCGCACTGCTCTGCTTCACGCCGAGCGGCGCCAGGGCACGCACGCTCTCACACCAGCGCCCGGACGGCCCGATCTTCGCCATCACCGCCGACCCCGCCGTGCGCAGCGGCCTGTCCCTGTGGTACGGCGTGCAGCCCGTCTCCGCGGAGCCCTCCGGCGACTTCGGGGCCGCGGTGCACGACGGCCTGGCGCGGCTCCGGGACAGCGGCGCGCTGGCGGCCGGAGACCGGGTCGTCGTCTTCGGCTCGGCCGACGAGCCGGAGGGCGGCGCCACGAGCCTGATCGACGTCCGCACCGTGCCGGACGCGTAGGGAACATGCGCTACACCGGAGTACCTCTCGTTCTCGGGTCCCTCATCGCCGCCGCCGCGCTCTTCGCGTCCTGCTCGAGCAAAGACGCACCGGAGCTGCCTACCGGCGGCGTGGCGATCACGGTGACCAGCGACCGCTTCACCTCCCAGGGCACGGTCCGCTCACGGTACACCTGCGACGGGATAGACCTCTCCCCCAACGTCCGCTGGTCTGGCGTCCCTGAAGGGACCGGGAGCATCGTCCTCTTCCTCGACGACACGGATGCGCCGGGCGGGACGTTCACGCACTGGCTCATCTATGACCTGCCCCCCTCCGTGAGCGAGCTCCCCGAGGGCCGCGGCATCGCGTCGTCCGGACTCCCCGAGGGCGGCTACCAAGGCCAGAACGGCTTCCTCGGGCGACTGGGGTTTGCTGGCCCCTGCCCGCCGCGCGGAGAGACGCACAACTACCTGCTGCACATCTTCGCGGTGGACGGGACGCTCGATCTGGCCAAGCGCGCCACGAGCGCCGAGGTGATCGCGGCGATGCGCGGGCGCGTCGTCGGCCACGGCTCGCTCGCGGGGACGTACCGGCGCGAGGAGTAGCAAGGGCACAGTCCTTGACCCACTCAGCAGGGCAAGGCGCCGGCGTCAGGACCAAGCGAGTCCTAACGACGCATTCTCGCCGACTGCACGCCCGGCGGCTCCGTTCGTGGTGAGGCTCTCGAACCACGAACCCTCGTCCGCGGCGAACCTGCGTTCGTCCTTCGAGAGCCTCAGGACGAACGGGGTGGTCGCGGGCCGTCTGGACTCAGCCCTCCGGCCGTGAGTGCCGGGCTGTGCCCTTGTGGAGGTGTAGACTCGGCTCGTGACCGAGCAGCCAGGCCCGAACTTCCTCCGCCTGTTCCCGCTCCAGTCCGTGGTCCTCTTCCCCGGCATGGAGCTGCCGCTCGTGGTCTTCGAGCCGCGCTACGTGCAGCTCACCAACGAGTGCACCGAGGCCGGCGAGCCCTTCGGCGTGCTGCTGCTGCGGGACGGACGCGAGGTCGGCGACGACGAGGCCAACCCCCACGACGTCGGAACGACCGCGCACATCCGCTCCATGAACCCGCTGGGCCAGGGCCGCTTCAGCGTCGCGGCCGTCGGCGGCCGGCGCTTCCGGGTCCGCTCGCTCAGCCACGACCGCCCATACCTCTCGGCCGACGTCGAATACCTCGAAGACGATGCCCCGGAGGACATCGGCGCGCCGCTGGTCGCCAACGTGAAGGAGGGCGCCGCCAAGTTCATCAAGACCATGCTAGCCCTGCGCGGCGGCTACGTCCGCGAGGTACCCCTTCCGGACGACGGCGTCGTGCTGTCCTACCAGGTCGCGCAGCTGTTCCAGGGGAACGCGGACGTGCAGCAGAAGCTGCTGGAGATGCGCACGGCCGAGCGGCTCTCGGACGAGCTGGAGCTCATCAAGAAGGCGACGGAGCAGGTCAAGCGGCGAGGGAACGAGCAGCAGCGCCGCCGCTTCTCTCCGAACTAACGCCGGCGCGCAGAGCACGAGCCTGTTTGCTATCCTGGCCGCGGCCTGCTCAGACGCGAAACACACGGGAGTCCTCCAGCATGACCACCGAAGCTCCGCACGCCGTTGGCGCCCCCGTCCCCCGGGTAGACGGGCCTGGAAAAGTGACGGGCGACGCGTCCTACGCCGCCGATGTCCCGGCCGAAGGCACGCTGTGGGCCAAGCCGCTGAGGAGCCCGCACGCCCACGCCCGCGTCCTGAGCATCGATACAGCCCGAGCGCGCGCTCTCCCAGGGGTACACGCGGTCGTCACGGGCGACGACCTCCCACCGAACTCCAAGTGGGGCCGCAAGACCGTCGACGTGCCGCTCCTCGCCCAGGGGCTCGTCCGCTTCCCCGGCGAGCAGGTCGCCGTGGTCGTCGCCGACGACGAGGAGACCGCGGAGCGCGCGGTCGCCCTGATCGACGTCGTCTACGAGGAGCTCGAGGCGGTCATCGACCCGGAAAAGGCGATGCTCCCGGACGCCCCGCTGATCCACCCCGACGTCGTGACCTACGACGGTCTCGTGAACCCACTGGATGAGCCGAGCAACGTGGTCTGCCGCTTCGAATGGTCGAAGGGCGACGTGGAGGAGGGCTTCAAGGACGCCGAGCTGATCGTGGAGAACACGTACACGACGCCCAAGGTGCACCAGGGCTACATCGAGACGCACAACCAGCTCGTGCAGGTCGAGCCCGACGGCCGCATGCACGTTTGGGCGCCCAACAAGGCCCCGTACACGACGCGCGGCCAGATCGCCAAAGCGCTGGACATCCCGAAGGAACAGATCGTCTTCCACCCCGTCACCATCGGCGGCGACTTCGGCGGCAAGGGGTCGCCGATGAACATCCCGCTCGGCTACTACCTCTCCAAGGCGGCCGGCGGGAGGCCCGTGCGGATGGCGCTCGACTACACCGAGGAGCTGCTCGCCGGCAACCCCCGGCACGGGTCGAGGATGACGGTGCGCACCGGCGTGAAGCGCGACGGCACGATCGTGGCCCACGACGTCCGGATCGTGTTCGACAGCGGCGCGTATGCCGGCTTCAAGCCCGCGGGGCACCTGGGCGGCGCATCCGGAGCGGGCGGCCCGTACCGCGTCCCGCACGTGCGCGTCACCGAGTACATGGTCTACACGAACACCGTCCCGTGCGGCCACATGCGCGGCCCCGGCGAGCCGCAGGGGGTGTTCGCGCTCGAATCGCAGATCGACGAGATCGCGAGCGCGATCGGCATGGACCCGATCGAGTTCCGTCTGATGAACCTGGTGGCCGACCGCGAGCCGACGGGCCTCGGGCACGTGTTCGAGCAGAACCGCTCGGACGAGACGGTCCGCGCCGCCATCAAGGCCGCCGGCTACAACACGCCCAAGGCCACGCTGCCGTCCGGAGCGAAGGTCGGGCGCGGCATCGCCATCGGCGAGCGCTCACCCGGCAGCGGGCAGAACAGCGCCCGCGTCTCGCTCGAGCCCGACGGCTCGGTCGTCGTCCACACGCCGCTGTTCGAGCAGGGCGCGGGCGCCTACACGGTCGTGCAGCAGATCACCGCCGAGACGATGGGCCTCCCGGCCGACCGCGTGCGCATCGTGGTCGAGGAGACAGGGATGTTCGAGTCCGACTCGGGCGTCGGCGGCAGCCGCGTGACGAACGTCGGCAGCATCGCCGCCGACCTCGCCGTCAAGGGAGCGCAGGCGGAGCTGTTCAAGCTCGCCGCGGAGCTCGACAACTGGCCGGAGGAGCAGCTCAAGGTCGAAGGCGACGCCCTCGTCCGCACGGACACCGGCGAGTCGCAGCCCTGGACGGCGCTGCTCGCCCGGACCGGCGAGGCGGTGACCGGCGAGGCGACCGCCACCGTCGGCCGCGATGGCCCGCACGTGACCGGCTACACGGCGCAGATCGCCGAGGTCGCGGTGGACCCGGAGACGGGGCGCGTGCAGCTGCTCAAGCTGACCACCGCCCACGACACCGGGCGCATCGTGAACCCGATGGGCCACCAGGGGCAGATCAACGGCGGCGCGATGATGGGCATCGGCTACGGGCTCCTCGAGGAGCTCGTGGCCGAGGACGGCCACATCTCGACGCTGTCGTTCGCCGACTTCAAGATCCCGAACATCGCCGACATCCCGGAGCTCGAGACGGTGATCCTGGAGACCGAGGGCACGGGCGTCGGGCCCTACAACATCAAGGCGATCGGCGAGAGCCCGAACGCACCGACGGCCGCCGCCATCGCGAACGCGGTGGCCGACGCGGTCGGCGTGCGCATCCGCGACCTGCCGGTCACGGCCGAGAAGGTCTACGCGGCGCTGCACCCGTAGCACGACGCGGCGCCGGGACGAAGGATCGAGGAGGAAGCCATGGTATCGAACGTGCAGATCGTCGCGCTGGAAGTCGAGATCAAGCAGATCCGCGGCGAGATCGAGGCGCTCAAGCGCGAGGTCGCGGAGCTCAAGGCCGCGGCTGCCGCCAAGAAGTAGGCAGCAAGGGCACCGCTGGGTGCCCCACAGCCCTTTCCTAGCTGAGCAGCAGCAGCACCACGGTCGTCACCCCCAGCAGGACCAGCGGGACCGCCAGGCCGAGGAGGATCTTCGCGTTGCGCCGGTGGGTCCGCCAGAGGCGCGGCTTGCGGCCGAACACCAGCATGGTGACCCCCATCGTGGCCTGAGCGAGGAGAAACAAGAGGAATAAGCCCGCAAGCAACGCGTGTATGAAGACCGTGGGCGGCCAGTCATCGAGACAATCGCAACGGACGATCGTGTATATGCCCAGGCCGATGGCCGCGATTATCATCGTGACCGTCGCGCCGGCCAGGCCATAGTGCAAACGGAAGTACTTCTTCGGACCCAACTTGGTCCAAGCCGTCGCGGCTAACAGCAGTACCGCGGACAGGCCTACGGCGGGATGTATCCACTGATACGCTTCCATGATCCCTCCGGTGTCGCAGGGGACACGCCCTAGTGCCCCAGGTCCCTATCGGCGCTCCAGCATGCCCCCCATGGATAGCCGGATGCAACGCCGCTACCTCTTATGGGTCAAGGGCTGTGCCCTTGCTAGATGTCGGCGGTGCGGCGGTGGAGCGCCTCTGGGTGGCGGTCCACCCACTTCCAGTAGCGCTCCCACGCCTCCGGCACGACGCCGGCCGCGCGGCTCTCCACGCCTGAGCGCAGATCGAGCGGTGGGATCGTTCCCGGCTCGCCGATGAGCAGCGCGCGCCACGTCATCTCGGCCTGGTACTCGGTCTGGAGCGCATCGAGGGTCGCTATCTCGACGTTGGGGGCCGCGAAGACCATGCCGTGGTTCTGGAGGTGGAGCGCCGACGCGTCCTTCATGCGGCGCGCCACCAGCTTCCCCTGCTCCACGCTGCGTATCAGCGACTTGTCCTCGTCCAGCACCGGGACGGCTTCGGCCACCGGGGCCGCCAGCTCGGCGCCGACGACCGGCAGGATGGTGCGGCCCGCGATGCCGAGCATCGTCGCCCAGCGCTGGTGCGTGTGCACGATCGAGCCGACGTCCGGGAAGGCGCGGTAGATCTCGGCGTGGATCGGCCACTCGCTGACGCGCGTGATCTTGCCCGAGGCGCCGACGATGTTGCCTTCGAAGTCCATCACGATCAGGTCGCCGGCCTCGACGCGGTGCATCTGGATGTGCGGCCACGGCTTGATGATGAAGGTCTCGGTGCCCTCGATGCGCGCGCTCGTATGGCCGCGCGTCGTCGCCAGGCCCGTTCGGTAGAGCAGGCGCGTCGAGAGGGCGACCGTCTCGCGCAGCTCCTCGATAGCGCTCACAGCCACACCCCCCGCTCGTACGACGCGTCCGGGTGCTCGTCGAGCCATACCTGGTTCCCCCACTCGCCCCTTGCCACGCCGTCGCGCACGTCCGGCCGCGGCGGTGCGAAGCGGCCGTCGATGTCGCCGCGCATGACCTCGGCCGGGATGACCTCCGGCGTGCCGGCGAGCATCGCCTGCCAGGTGAGCTCGGCCTGCTGCTCGGCGTCGGCGGCGCCCAGGACGGCCTTCGAGACGGTCGTGCCGACGAACACCATGCCGTGGTTGCGCAGGTGGCAGGCGACGCCGCCGCCCAGCAGCTCCGCGACGCGCTTGGCCTGCGCGACGTCCGCGACCGCGCCACCGTTCTCGGCGTACACGGGCCAGGGGTCGGCGGCGATGGAGGCCGTCGGCGGGTGCAGGACCGGCAGCACCGGCTTGCCCGCGATGCCGAACACGGTGCACCACTTCTGGTGCGTGTGCACGACCGAGCCGACCTCGGGACGCGCGCGGTAGATCTCCGTGTGCAGCGCCCACGCCCCCACGCGCTCCGGGTAGTCGGCGCTCGACTCGACCACGTTCCCGTCGAGGTCGATGACCATCAGGTCGCCGGCCTGGACCAGGCTCAGGCTGACGGCCGGGTGCGCCCTGATGAGCACGTGGTCGGTGCCGGGCACGCGCGCGCTCACGTGGCCCTGGTACGCCGCGAGGCCGTAGTGGTGCAGCAGCCGGTGGCCGAGCGCCAGCTGCTCGCGGAGCTCTGCGAGGTCGGGATTGTCACTGGTCACGAACCTACCTCCTAGGCCCAAGCCCTTGCCTCAAGACCGCTGTCCCGTTGTCGGAGCGTCGGCGGCCAACGGCCGTTTCGACCATCCCCCCGTCCCCCTTCCTCGCCAGGAAGGGGGCGATGAAGCCAACAACGGGGGACACCCCCGTGCCCCCGGCAAAGGGGCTTGGCCCCTCTGCACTCCCTGTCCGACGTCCGCCCCCTTCGAGAGCCTCAGGACGAACGGGGACATCGGACAGCAGGCCTAGCTGCTCTCCCTTTTCGCGGCCTCGAGCGCCCGCCACACCCGCTCGGGGGTTAGCGGCAGGTCCTTGATGCGCACGCCCGTCGCGTTGTAGATCGCGTTCGCCACCGCAGGGGCGACCGCCACGACGCCGCCCTCGCCGATGCCTTTGGCGCCGTAGGGGCCTGGTCCGTCGCCGTTCTCGATCAGGATGGTCTCGAAGACCTCGGGCAGGTCGGCGAAGGTGGGGACGCGGTAGTCGATCAGGTTCGGGTTCAGGAGCTGGCCGTCCTCGTAGACCATCTCCTCGAACATCGTGTGCCCGATCGCCTGCATGGCCGCGCCTTCGTCCTGGCCCTCGGCCTGCTGCGGGTTGATGGCCTTGCCGCAGTCGATGGCCGAGACGTAGCGGAGGATGCGGACCTGGCCGGTGGCCTCCTCGACCTCGACCTCGGCGGCACCGATGCCGACCTCCCAGAAGACGGGCTCCTGCTTGAGCTTGCCGCTCTCGTGCTGCGACGAGACGTACCCGCGCCCGATGAGCTCGCCGCCGTCGCCGTCGAAGCGCTGCCCGACGAGGTCGGCGAATGCGATCCGCTCGTCGCCGTGGGCGACCGCACCGTCGGCGACCGTGAGGCCGCCGGGGGCCGACTCGAAGTGCTTGGTCGCGAGCTCCAGGAGCTGGTCGCGCACCTCGACCGCCGCGCCCTGGACGGCGAGCCCCACGAGTGTCGTCGAGCGGCTGGAGCCGGTCGAGCGGTCGTAGGGGACGATGCCCGTGTCGGAGGAGATGACGCGCACGGCATCGAAGCTCATGCCGAGCTCCTCGGCCGCGATCTGCGCCATCGTCGTGCGCGACCCCTGGCCGAGCTCGGTGGTGCCGACGAGCACGATCGCCGAGCCGTCGGCGAGCAGCCGCACGATGGCCGTGGAGGTGGGGTTCGCGCCGGCGTTGGTGATCGAGCACGCCATGCCGATGCCGCGGCGGACGCCGGGGCGGGGGCTCGACGGCCGATAGGAGGTCCAGCCCAGAGCCCCGGTCACGGCCTTGATCCCCATGGCGAGGTCGGCCTCCAGCGGCCGGCGTCCACGGCGGACCTCCTCGCCGGGCACCGCCAGGTTCTTCAAGCGCAGCTCCAGCGGGTCCATGCCGAGCGCCGCCGCGATGATGTCGACCTGCGACTCGCACGCCCAGGCGGCCTGCGGTCCGCCGATGGAGCGGTAGGAGCCCGCGGGCGTGGTGTTGGTGTAGACGCCGTAGGTATCGACCTTGAGGTGCGGCCACCGGTAGGGCCCTGGCATGCGGTCGCCGATGCGCTGCGTCACGCGCACGCCGTTGTCGGCGTACGCGCCGGTGTCGACGTATGCGAGGCACGTGCGGGCCACGAACGTGCCGTCGGCCTTCACGCCGGTCCTGATCGTCGCTCGGGCGGAGTGCCGGCGCACGGTCTTGAACGCCTCGTCGACCGTCAGCGCGAGCCTGACGGGGGGC
>JACZSI010000146.1 GCA_022574265.1 Chloroflexota bacterium
GGGCCGATGGCCGGAGACGTGCCCCAAGGTGAGCCCCTCTTTCGGCGAAGTTCTCAGCCGCGCTGGGGTGGTATGCCTCTATCGGACTCATGCCGAATCCGAGTGACTGACTTCAGCTGGCACCTTCCTGCACTCCCCACGTTCGGGTGTATTCCAGATAACGGTCCTAGAGTTGCGAACCGGCGCGTACAGACGTACGACCGATTCGGCGTTCTCACCGAGTAGCGCTGAGCCGGGTTCGAGGTAGTTCGAGACGTAGACGATGTGCTGCCCTCCGTAACGCTTCGGCCCCACCAGGTTAGTGTGTTCCACGACCGCCACGAACGGTATCTCGCGGTCGTTGACGTTGAGCCAGTAGTAGTCGGTGAGCGGGTGGTTCAGGCAGAGCACGAGGCACAGCGCATCTTGGTACCGGGTTCCGCGCAGCTTCGATGCGTACGTTTCTGGCAGGTCAGGGGCGATGCGCATGAACGCATCGTTTCCGACTGTCGAGATCACGGCGTCCAGCTCCACGGACCTACCCTCTGTCTCAACCGCGATCCGCCCGCCTTCACTGGCGATACGTTGGACTGGACGGCCGGTTTCGATCTGGCCGCCGAGGTCGCTGACCCGTTGAGCGAGCGCTTCTACCCACGCGCCGAACGAACCCTGCATGTAGCCGAGCACCTCGCGTTGCGAAATGCGGCCGCCGCGAGAAGAGAAGCGGAGGCGCAGCTTGTTCCAGAGCCACGTCATCACGACCTGGTCCCAGGCCTCGCCGAACTTGCCGCGCAGAAGCGGTTCCCACACCACATCGACCGACCTGTCACCGGCGTGCTCTCTCATCCAGTCGGCCGCGGAAACGTTCTCGAGTCGATCCCCGTTCGCCTCGCGCCGCAACGCTAGAGACGTCAAGCCAAGCCGCATCCGGTCGCGCAGTCCGAGCGGCGAAAAACGGATCAGGTCCAGAGGCGTCGTGAACGGGTACGTGCGCCCGTCGTAGAACAGGCCGACTCTCGACGAATGCCACGACACCCGATTGCCAACGCCAAGCTCGTCGAACAACCGCAGCGCTGCCGAGTCGCTGGCGAACAGGTGATGGTAGAAGCACTCGACCGGCTCGCCGTTGACCTCGAACGTCCGCACGAGCCCGCCCACGGCATCGCTCGCCTCGAACACCCGCACTGCATGACCGCGTTGGAGGAGGCGATATGCTGCGGTCAGCCCGGTCACGCCGCCACCGATAATGCCGACCGTCGATGGGTTGCCGGGCGTCATGCCGGATGTCTCTGCTATGACGTCGCGGGCGGTTCGCCCGCCCGTCGCCACGGCCGCCTGAGCCGGAGCCGGATCAGCCCGCGCACGTCTTCCGCGACCGTCGAGCCTATCTTGACCCGCGTGTCCGTATCTTCGATCCACTCCACCGGCACGTCTTTGACGCGGTAGCCCAGTTTTTCGGCGAGAATGAGCAGCTCTGTGTCGAAGAACCAGTTGTTGTCCTCGATGAGCGGGATCACGCGCTGGGCGGCCTCTCGGCTCACGGCCTTGAAACCGCACTGTGCGTCGCTGAACCGTGTGAAGAACATCGCCTTGATCATCGTGTTGTAGCCGCGCGTAAGGAACCTTCTTTTTAGCGAGCGTGTCACCCGTGCGCCCTTCGCCAGCCGCGAACCGATGGCTACGTCGTACCCATCGTTCTCTATCGCCCCGATCAGCGCCGGGAAGTCCTGTATCCTCGTCGAGAGGTCGACGTCCATGTAGCTGACCACGTCCGCCGTGCTCTCCCCCCACGCCCGGCGGAGCGCCCGCCCCCGGCCGCGCTCGTCGAGGTGCACGAACGCGACCTCGCCGGGGTGCTCCTTGGCGCTCGCTTCCGCCACCGCCAGCGTCCCGTCCGTCGACCCGTTGTCGGCGACGACGATCCGCCAGCGGTGCTCGGCAAGCTCGCTGCTCAGGAAGCCACGCAGCGTATCGAGGCACGCCGGCAGCGCTCGCTCCTCGTTCAGTACCGGGATCACGACGTCGATGGCTGCCATCACGCCTCGCCTGTCGTGATCGCGCGATGGACGGCGAACGGGTCTGAGGCGACGATGGCCTCCGCGAACATCTCCATGCCGCCGATGTCGGAGGTGCGCGTGCCCAAGTCTCCGCGGTCGACGATGCGCACGAGCGCCGGGAACCCGGCCCACGACTCCTCCACGGGCGCCACGGGCGGCAGCAGCACGCCCATGTTGAACGACCGCACGCCGAGCACGTCCCGGAAGGCGCGCAGCGTCTCGTACACGGCGCCCGCGAGCCCATCGCTGAGTCCGCCGTCGAGTGCGTCGCCGAGCAGCAGCACCTCCTTCTCCTTCGCCGGCGTGAGGTGGGCGAGGCCCGAGACGCCCTCGACCTCCCACGCCAGCCCGAGGGCCCGGTGGACGGCGACGAGGTCCTCGAAGTAGCTGGCCGCGTGCGCCGCGCGGTAGCCCTCGGCATCGTGCCGCAGCCGCTCGATCTTGGCGTAGTGGCGGCCTCGGGCGAGCTGCGCCTGCATGTGGCCGCGGACGATCGACCCGCCCGCGCGCCAGAGGCAGTTCCACAGCACGTAGGGGTAGATGGCCTGGGCGTCGTCGGCGTGCGCCGCCGCGAGCCATTCGCGGACGAGCGCGAAGTGGCCTGCGATCGAGGCACGCGTGAACGCGAGCGGGTCGGGCTGCTTGAAGATGACGATGCCGTGGGCGGCGTCGTACTTGGCCACGTTCGCCGCCGTGGTCCCGTGCTCGCTCTGGATGCGGCCGAAGACGTCCTCGGGCGTCTGCTCGAGCGGGTCCGCCCACGGGTCGTCCGCGAGCTCGGCGGCGATGCTGTCGTCGGCGCGCAGGGCCGCGCGGACCGGCCGCCGCGCCCGCAGGCTGTTGAACAGCGTTCCCTCTCCGCTCACGACGTTCGAGAGGCGGACGATGCGCTGGCTCTCGACTTGGGCCACCGAGCCGAACGTGCGCTCGACCCACGGCGCCATCGGCGCGGGCACGCGCAGGCGGGCCTCGGCCGTCGAGAGGTGGTAGATGCGCTCGAAGCGCGCCCGCTCGTCCGCGCCGAGGCGTGCGACGAGGGCTTCGAGGTCCGTGATGGTGGGTTCGGGCGCCACTGGAGAGGGAGCGGGCGTCAGTCGGCGCTGGGCCGTTGGAGGGTCCGCTCCAGCGACATCTTGTCCATCTGGAGCTGGACGGGGATGGGGTAGTTCCCGGTGAAGCAGGCGTCGCAGAAGCCGGCGCCAGAGCGGTCGCCGTTGACCGCCTCGTGCAGCGACTCGACGCTCAGGTATGCGAGCGAGTCCGCGCCGATCGCCTCGCGGATCTCGTCGACCGTGCGGCCGGTGGCGATGAACTCGTCCTTCGTCGCCATGTCCACGCCGAAGTGGCACGGGTTGAGGATGGGCGGAGCGCACACGCGCACGTGCACCTCGGCGGCGCCGGCCCGCCGGAGCAGTCCGACCACGTGCGGCGTCGTCGTGCCACGCACGATGCTGTCGTCGACCACGACGACGCGCTTACCGGCGAGCACCTCCGGAAGCGGGTTGAACTTCGTCCGCACGCCGAGCTCGCGGAAGTGTTGGTCGGGCTCGATGAACGTCCGACCCACGTACCGGTTCTTGATGAGCCCGAACCCGAAGGGGATGCCGGAGGCCTCCGCATAGCCGACGCCCGCGGAGTTGGCGGAGTCCGGCACCGGGATGACGAGGTCGGCCTCCACCGCGTGCTCCCTCGCGAGAGCCATCCCCATGCGCATGCGCGCGCTGTGCGTCAGCTGGCCGTCCAGGATCGAGTCCGGGCGGGCGAAGTAGATGTGCTCGAACACGCAGTGCGCTACACGGGCGTCGGGGATTGGCGAGGGGATGCTGCGCAGGCCGTCGCGGTCGATGATGACGGTCTCTCCCGGCTCGATCTCGCGGACGAACTGGGCGCCCACGTGGTCGAGCGCGCAGCTCTCGGATGCGATGATCCATCCGCCGGGCGCATAGCGGCCCAGGGCCAGCGGCCTCACGCCGTGCGGGTCGCGGATGCCAAGCAGCGTGTCTTTGGTCGCGACGACCAGCGAGTACGCTCCCTTCAGCGAGCGCATCATGTACGCGGTCTTCTCTTCCCACGTGTCGCCGGGCGCCCATGCCAGGAGGTGGGTGATGACCTCGGAGTCGGAGCCGGTGGTGCAGGTCACGCCCCACTCGGCCAGCCGGTCCCGCAGCTCAGCGGCGTTGATGACGTTGCCGTTGTGCCCCAGCGCCAGCTCGACGTTGGGTCCCTGCGAGACGAACGGCTGGGCGTTCAGCGCTGAGCTCGACCCCTGCGTGG
>JACZSI010000147.1 GCA_022574265.1 Chloroflexota bacterium
CAAGTGGTTCGAGGAGACGAAGCACGACGTCGTGTCGTTCACCCGCGCGGTCACGCCGAGCCTCGGTCCGGAGGGCCGCTGGGTCCACCACGGCCTCACCTCCAACGACGTCAAGGACACGGCGCTCAGCCTCCAGCTGGTGGCGGCGGTGGACCTGATCGACGCTGAGGTCGAGCGGTGCATGGGGGCGGTGCAGACGAGGGCCGAGGAGCTCGCGTACACGCCGTGCATCGGACGCTCGCACGGGGTGCACGCCGAGCCGATGAGCTTCGGGATGAAGCTCGCGCTGTGGTGGGACGAGCTGCGCCGCCACCGCGTGCGCCTCGGACAGCTGCGCGAGATGGTCGCGGTCGGCAAGATATCGGGCCCCGTCGGGACGTATGCGAGCATACCGCCGGAGATCGAGGTATCGGTCTGCAAGCAGCTCGGGCTTGCCCCGGCGCCCGTCTCGAACCAGATCCTCCAGCGCGACCGGCACGCCCAGTTCGTGCAGACCCTCGCGCTCCTCGCGGCCTCGCTCGAGAAGTTCGCGACGGAGATACGCTCGCTCCAGCGCACCGAGATCCGCGAGGTCGAGGAGCCCTTCGGCACGCCCGGCTTCGTGAGCACCGGGTCGTCGTCCATGCCGCACAAGCGCAACCCGGAGCTCTCGGAGCGCATCTGCGGGCTGGCCAGGCTCGTGCGCGGACACGCCGTCACGGCGCTCGACAACGTGGCGCTCTGGCACGAGCGCGACATCTCGCACTCCTCCGCGGAGCGCATGATCCTGCCGGACTCGGCACTCGCGGTGGACTACATGCTCGACCTGCTGACGCGTATCGTCTCCGGCATGCGCGTCTTCCCCGAGAACATGATGCGGAACCTCGAGCTGACCAAGGGGATCGTGTTCTCGGAGCGCGTGCTGCTCGCGCTCGTCGAGAGCGGCATGGACCGCACGCAGGCGTACGAGCTCGTGCAGCGCCACGCCCTCGCGGCCTGGGACCGCGGCGAGGACTTCCGCGAGGCGCTACGCTCGGAGCCCGAGGTCGCGTCGGCGCTTGGCGCGGACGGCCTCGACGGACTCTTCGACTACGACTACTACCTGCGGCACGTCAAGACGGTCTTCGACCGCCTCGGCTTCGCCACGAAGGAGCACACCGTTGCCTCTGCTTGAGACCAGCCTCCCCGACCTGCTGTACCGCGGCAAGGTACGAGACACGTACGACATGGGCGACGGCCTCATGCTCATGGTCGCGACGGACCGCATCTCCGCGTTCGACGTCGTCCTGCCGAACGGCATCCCCGACAAGGGGTACGTCCTGAGCCGGATGTCGAAGTTCTGGTTCGAGATGACGCAAGACATCATCCCGAACCACTTCGTCGGGCTCGCGGACGACCCGGAGGCGCTGGGTGCCCTTGCGGACCACCCGCGTATCAAGACGCTGCCGCCGGAGATCGCACGCCAGGCGATGGTCGTGAAACGCGCCGAGCGCGTGGACGTGGAATGCGTCGTCCGCGCCTACCTGACCGGCTCCGGGCTGGTCGACTACAAGGCCACCGGGACCATCTTCGGCATCGAGGTGCCGGAAGGACTCGTCGACGGCAGCAAGCTCCCGGAGCTGCTGTTCACGCCGACGACCAAGGCGGAGACCGGGCACGACGAGCCGATGTCGATGGCCGAGGTAGCCAGCCTCGCGGGCGCGGATCTGGCCGAGCGGCTGCGCGACGAGTCGTTCGCGGTGTTCCGCCGCGCGCACGAATACGCGGCCGAGCGCGGCATCATCATCGCGGACACCAAGTTCGAGTTCGGGATGCACGACGGCGAGCTGATCCTGATCGACGAGGTGCTGACGCCCGACTCGAGCCGTTTCTGGGACGCGAAAGGGTACGCGCCGGGGAAGTCGCAGCCGAACTTCGACAAGCAGTTCGTGCGGGACTGGCTCCTGGAGCAGCCGTGGGACCGGACGCCGCCGGCACCGGCCCTGCCCGACGACATCGTGGCGAAGACCCGGACTCGCTACCTCGAAGCCTACGAGCGGCTGACCGGCCAGGCGCTCCTCTAGCGCCGCACACGTCCACATATCCCCCCGGCGGATGGAGGAACGTTGGTCAACGACGACGAGCGAACAGACGACCCCGCGCCCGAGGAGGCTGAAGAAGCCGCCACGGCCGAGCCGCACATCGAGCCGGTGGTGCGGCCGCAGCGGCCGGCGTCGCGCCGGACGATCGCCCGCGACGACCGCCGGCGCCGCTCCGCGCGCAAGGGCTCGCGGCGGCGGTGGGTCATCGGGATCGGCGGCGGGAGCATCGCCCTCATGCTCATCGCCGGCCTCTTCCTCCCCTCGGTGAATCTCCGCAGCACCACCGCGTTGGACCAGGGTGACGACGCACCGCTCGCGGGCACCGCGGTGCCCGTGCAGACCGGCGGTATCATCGATCCGGGCGCCAGTCACGACGCCTACTCGACGCTGCCGCCGACCTCCGGACCGCGCTACGCCGAGCCGGCGCCGTGGGGCGTACACGAGGCGCAGGTCGCCGACGAAACGGTCGTCCGCAACCTCGAGGTGGGCGCGGTGGTCTTCAACTACAACCTGGAGTCCGAAGCTGAAGTCACCGACCTGCGCCAGCTCGTCGAGGCCCTGCCTGGCTACCCCGGGTGCTACCTGATGCACCCCTACGCCGGCGTCCCGAGCGGGAGCGTCACGCTGACCGCCTGGGGGTGGACCCAGCAGGTCGCCGGCGTCGACCGGTTCCTCATCCAGACGTTCGCCAACGACCACCTCAACGACGGGCCGCAGCACCTGGACCTCTCATGCGGGGCGCCGCCCGCGACGCCGACGCCGGAGCTGGAGCAGGCGACCCCGACCGCCGATGCGCAGCAGGGGGAGTAGCCAGGTTGCGATTCACCGCAAGCGTCTACGTCGCGCTCAAGCCGGGCGTGAACGACCCGCAGGGCAACGCCGTCCTCGGCGGCCTCCACTCGCTGGGCTTCTCCTCCGTGGCCGACGTGCGCGTGGGCAAGTACCTCACGCTCGACCTCGACGCCCCCGACGAGGCCGCCGCGAGCGCGCAGGTGGGCGAGATGTGCGAGAAGCTGCTCGCGAACCCCGTCATCGAGTCGTACCGCATCGAGGTCGCAAGGGCATAGCCCTTGACCCACATGGGGTAGCACCGCTGCTGGGTGCTCCGGCATCATGCAACGCAGGCGGCACTCCTCGCCCGCTCGTGCTGAGCCCGTCGAAGTACGAGCTCTCATCGAGGACAGGGCTGAATGACCCTACCCGCTAGGCGGAGATCGTTCCCTTGGTGCTCGGCACCGCCTTCGCCGCACGCGGGTCGATCTCCACGGCGTCGCGCAGCGCCTTGGCGAGCGCCTTGAAGGTCGCCTCGGCCTTGTGGTGGGCGTTGACGCCCGAGAGCACCGTGGCGTGGAGCGTGACGTGCGCCTCGGTGGCGAACGACTCGAGGAAGTGGCGCACGAGGTCGCCCGGCAGGTCGCCGATCGTCGTGCCGCTGATGTCCAGCTCGACGGTGGCGTGCCCGCGGCCGCTGATATCGAGCGCCACGCGGGCGAGCGCCTCGTCCAGCGGGACGAGCGCGTGGCCCATGCGGCGGATGCCCGCGCCGTCGCCCACGGCGTCCGCGAAGGCTCGCCCGAGGGCGATGCCGCAGTCCTCGACGGTGTGGTGCCAGCCGGTCTGCGCTGAGTCGCCCTTGGCCTGGATATCGAGGTCGATGAGGCCGTGGCGGCAGAGCTGGTTGAGCAAGTGGTCCAGCATGCCGTTGCCCGTGTCGATGCTGGCGCGGCCGGTTCCGTCGAGCCCGATGGTGACGGAAACTTCGGTCTCGCCGGTGGTGCGTTTATAAGTGCCGGTGCGGCTCGTCATGGCAGGTGTTCCGTGAGCCTCGTTCATCCTTCGAGAGCCTCAGGACGAACGGGTTATGCGCGTGTGGTGACTCAGACTTGCAACGTCTCGCTCAGTGCTCGCTCAGGGCCTCGATCAGGCTCGCGATGAGGCGGTCGGTGTCGGCGGGCGTGCCCACGCTGATGCGCAGATAGTCGGCCAGCACGCCGCGTGCGTAGTATCGCACGAAGACGCCGCGCCCAGCGAGGCGTTCGTGGACGTCCTTGCCCCGTCCCTCGGGCAGGCGGCAGAGGATGAAGTTGGCTTCCGAGGGCAGCGGCGTGACGCCGGGGATGGCGTCCAGCAGCCCGTGCATGCGGGCGCGCTCGGCGACGATGAGCCGCACGCGTTGTTGTAAGG
>JACZSI010000148.1 GCA_022574265.1 Chloroflexota bacterium
GTCGCTGCCGCCGAAGGGCACGACGGCTGCTCACCCACGAGGCAGTCTAAGGGGGGAGGCGCGTCGGCCGTGAGGCCGGGGCAGGGCGCACGCCGTGCGCCCCTACGGACCGCGTCGTCGGTTCTGAATCTCGTTGTGTAACCCACGGGGAGTGCAGAGGGGCGAAGCCCCTTTGCCGGGGGCACGGGGGTGTCCCCCGTAGTTGGCTTTATCACCCCCTTCCTGGCGAGGAAGGGGGACGGGGGGATGGTCGAAAGGGCTGTCGAGCAGCGACGCCAAGCTGGTGGGACCGGGGTCGCGCTACGGTACAATCGTGCCGCCCAGACGGAGGCCGTTCCATCGCAAGGCAGAGCAGAGCACCCATCGAGACGAGCACGGGCCCCGAGCGCGCGATGCTCGTCGGCGTCGTCATCAAGGGCCGCCGCATGCCCTGGGCGCTCGCCGATTCGCTCAGCGAGCTCGCCCAGCTGGCCGCGACCGCGGGCGCCGAGGTCGTCGGCTCGATGGAGCAGCGTCTCGACACCCCCTCCGGCACCTACCTCGGCAAGGGCAAGCTCGAAGAGCTCAAGGAGCTGCGCGCCGAGGCTCCGTTCGACACCGTCATCTGCGACGACGAGCTGACGCCAACGCAGCAGCGCAACCTCGAGCGGGCGTTCGGCGAGGACGTCAAGGTCATCGACCGCACGGCGCTGATCCTGGACATCTTCGCGCGCCACGCGGGGAGCAGGGAAGGGGCCCTGCAGGTGGAGCTTGCCCAGGCCGAGTACCTGCTGCCGCGCCTGGCGGGCCAGTGGAGCCACCTGGAGCGGCTCGGCGGCGGGATCGGCACGCGCGGGCCCGGTGAGTCGCAGATCGAGACGGACCGCCAGCTCGTCGGCCACCGCATCCACCGCATGAAGCGGGAGCTGCAGAAGGTCCGCCAGCAACGGGCGCAGCACCGGCAACGGCGCACCCGCGGTGGCGTCCGCACCGTCTCGCTGATCGGCTACACCAACGCCGGCAAGAGCAGCATGCTGAACGTGCTTTCGGGCGCGGGCGTGTTGGCGGACGACCAGCTCTTCTCGACGCTCGACCCGGTCACGCGCCGCGTGCGCATGCCCGGTGGGGAGAACGTGCTGGTCACCGACACCGTCGGCTTCATCCAGAAGCTGCCGACGGCGCTCGTCGCCGCGTTCCGCGCGACGCTCGAGGAGCTGGACGAGGCCGACGTCCTGCTGCACGTGGTCGACATCTCGCACCGCAACGCTCCGGAGCACGTCGACGTGGTCGAGCGCATCATCAAAGACCTTCGTCTCGAAGCGAAGCCGCGCGTGCTTGCGCTCAACAAGGCCGACCTGCTCGACCCGGACTTCGACGCGAGCACGCTGGCGTCGGTGGACGGCGCGACGGCCGTGCTGACCTCCGCGGCGACCGGCCTCGGCATCGGCGAGCTGCTGGCGGCGGTCGCGGACGCCCTCGGGCCGCCCGCGGCGTACGCAGACGAGGGGAGGGCCGCGGGCCAGCCCCGATAGGTCACGCACTAGATTCGCCCTATTCTTGTTATGTCAACTACAGCCTCGTGCCGAGACAGCGGCCGTCCCGGCGGATGCTTCGGCAGGAACCAGGTACCGGGGGTGCCCGGTGTAGAATGAGCACGGCGTTTGCGTGGCGTCCGCCATTCAAACGCCGTTCTTGTCCAGCTCTTACGTGTGGTTCCATCGGAGGGTCCCGTGCGCGTCGGCCGGCCGGTCATCATCTTCGCGCTCGTCGCCGGATGGGTCGCGGCGCTCGCTGTGACGCTCGGCGGGCTGATCGAGCCGCGCGCCGAGCCGAGGGGCGAGGTGGACGAGGTCATCCGGCGGCTCCAGGACACCTTCATCGGGGCTGAGGACCTCACCGACGAGGAGCTCCGGAAGGCCGCGATCGAGGGGATCATCGATTCGCTGGACGATCCCTACACCTCGTATCTATCGCCCGAGCAGTACCAGCGCTTCATCGACTCCCTCGAAGGCGGCGACAGTGAGTTCGAGGGCATCGGCGCGGAGGTGACCGCCCGGGGCGGACAGATCATGATCCTGTGGCCCCTGCCCGGCTCCCCGGCGAGGCGGGCCGGCGTGCAGGCGGGCGACGTCATCCTGGCGGTGGACGGTCAGAGCATCGAGGGGATGTCGTTGTTCGAGGTCGTGACCCTCATACGCGGTCCCAAAGGCACCGAGGTCGTGCTCCGGCTCCGGCCGGCGGGCAGCATCAGCTCCGTCGACGTGCCCGTCGTGCGCGACACCATCGTCGTCACGACGACCTCGGCGCGTATCCACGACGGTGACGTCGGCTACATACGGCTTGACCGGTTCGACAAGGGCGTGCTGGAGCGCCTCCCCGAAGCGATCGCGGAGCTGCGTGCGGATGGCGCGCGAGGGTTGGTTCTCGACCTGCGCGGCAACACCGGCGGCCTCGTCGAGACGGCCATCGCCGTGGTGAGCGAGTTCGTCGAGGAGGGCCTCGTGTTCCGCTCGCGGAACGCCGATGGCACCGAGGAGGAGCACGAGGTCACCGGCGAAGGCACGGCCTACGACCTGCCGCTCGTCGTGCTCGTGGACGGCTTCTCGGCGAGCGCATCCGAGATCGTGGCCGGCGCGCTCCAGGACCACGGCCGCGCCACGGTGGTGGGCTCGAGGACCTTCGGCAAGGGCAGCGTGAACCTGCTCAGCGAGCTCGCGTCGGGGTCCGGCCTCTACGTGACCACGGCCCGCTGGCTGACGCCGAACGGGCGGCCGATCGAGGGCATCGGGCTGGAGCCCGACATCCTGGTCGGCAGCAGCGCCGACGTGCAGGCCCTCCAGCGCCTCGGCCAGCTGACGCAGTCGCTGTGCGAGGGTTTCGCCGAGGACGGCGCGGAGCTCCGCGAACGCCCCGCGCTCGCCGCGGCGATCGAGAGCCTCTGCAACGTGCGGCAGCAGCCGGTCGTGCCTCCGGAGCAGGACGCGGCCTTCGATGCCGGGGTCGAGGAGCTCCGCCGCCTCATGGGTGCGTGACGATGCCTCCCAAGCGCAAGAAGAAGCCGCCGAAGGCCGCGGCGCAGACGGCTGAGCGTCAGCCGTACTTCCGCACGGTCGCGGACAACCGGCGGGCTCGGTTCGACTACGACCTGATGGAGCGCGTCGAGGCCGGGCTGGCGCTCACGGGCACGGAGATCAAGTCGGTGCGCGCGGGCCAGGCGAACATCAGGGACGCTTACGCGCAGATCCGTGGTGGCGAGATGTGGCTCCAGAACATGCACGTCGCACCGTGGTCCGGTGGCGGCCCCTGGAACCACGAGCCGATGCGCCCGCGCCGTCTCCTGCTCCACCGGCGCGAGATCGACCGCCTCAGCCGCCAGGTCCTCCAGAAGGGACTGACGCTCGTGCCGCTGCGCCTCTACATCAAGGGCCACCACGCGAAGGTGGAGGTCGCGCTCGCGAAGGGGCGGCGCCACTACGACAAGCGCCAGGCCATCATGCGCCGTGAGACGGAGCGCGAGATCGGCCGGGCGATGCGCCGGGACGCCTAGCAGGCACTGCCCCGACTCACTCGCCGCGTCGGCGTGGCCCCTACCCGCTCCTACGGATGCCGCCGCCTGGCGCCTCAGATGCCGCCTGCTCGAAATTTTGCGTTGGAACAGCTTTTGAGCGATAGGCGGCAGTCATAGCGTGTCGAAATCCGTCGGAGCGCGTAGTATACTCACGACGTATGGGGATGCGTGGTTTCGACAGGGGGTTTGTCGGGCAGGATCGCAGGCCGAGTTCGTCACCCACTCGCGAATCAGGTGGCAAAACATCGACTGCCAAAGAACCAGTCGCACTGGCTGCCTAAATAGTAGCCACGCTCCGGCCACCAACCCTGGCGGTGGACGGCAAGCGCTGAAGGCCGGGGTGCCGCGGTCCGGATGCCGCTAGGGACCGCCCAAGAGCAGCGGCAGGCGGCTGAGTAGCCCGCCGGCGGGCGGCTCAGTCGTACGATAAAGCGCCGGACAAGCCTGTAGCACATCCGCGTTCGACGTCTCTTGGACGGGGAGTTCGACTCTCCCCCATCTCCACCACGAACACGGCAACGGCCGCCGGCCTCGGCCAGCGGCCTCTCAGACGCACAGGGGGAAGCCATGACCACGAAGGAACAGCAGCCGGAAACGCAGGCCGAGCGCAGCTACTGCGCGATATCCCCGACCGGGGCGCACCGCTGGATCTTGGAGGGCGCGCGCCAGACCATGCGCGGCGAG
>JACZSI010000024.1 GCA_022574265.1 Chloroflexota bacterium
GTCCACGCCGCGTTCACGCTGGACCAGCCGGAGCTGTGGCTGCGCGCGCTCATCGTGGGCGCTGGCTCCGCGACCGGCGCGCAGATCGGCGTGCGGCTTGCGCGGCTGGTCGGCGGGCGGTTCGTGTTGCAGGTCATCGCCGCGGGGCTGCTGCTGGCGGGGGTCCGGCAGCTCGTCTCGGCGCTCACGTAGCAGCGGGCGCCGCCCCGCTCAACCGCCGTCCGTCGCTTCGCTTATGATGTGCCGGGTCACACGAAAAGCGAGGAGTGCATCGCGATGGACTACGACCTGCTCGTCCAGAACGGCCGCGTGGTGGATGGCTCGGGAGCGCCTGAGTTCTCGGGCGACGTCGGTATATCCGGCGGCAAGATCGTCGCGGTGGGCAAGCTTGGCGGGACGGCCCGCCGGACCATCGACGTGCAGGGCCAGGTCATCGCGCCGGGTTTCATCGACAACCACTGCCACTTCGACGCGCAGGTCCTCTGGGACCCGCTCTGCACCTTCGCCTGCTACCACGGCGCGACCACCGTGATCAACGGCAACTGCTCCCTCGGCATGGCGCCCGCGCGGCCGGACGCGCGTCACGACCTCGTCTCGATGCTCTCGCGGGTGGAGGCCATCCCCGTCAAGTCGCTGGAGGCAGGCGTCGAGTGGACCTGGGAGACCATCCCGGAGTACCTCGACGCGCTCGACCGGCGGCTCGGCGTCAACGTCGGAGCGCTCATCGGCTTCTCCGCGGTGCGGCGCCACGTGATGGGCGAGGCCGCCTACACGGAGGCGGCGTCCGGCGAGCAGATCGAGGACATGAAGGCGATCGTGCGCGAGGGGATCGTCGCGGGCGCTCTCGGGCTCTCGTCCGAGCGCAACCTGCGCCACATGGACCTCGAGGGTCGGGTGCTGCCGGCCAACGTCGCTTCGGGCGACGAGTTCATCGCCGTGGCCGAGGCGCTCGCCGAGGTGGGCGCGGGGTCGATCCAGTTCGGCGACTCCGAGCGGACCGAGCTCAGCGAGGGGCTCATGACCCGCGTCGCGCATGCGACGGGCCGGCCGGTCATATCGAGCGTGGCCGGCAGGGCGGGGTCGCTGGGGAACGACGCCCGCATGTACGCGATGTCCCCTCCGTTCCTCGAGAACACTGGCCGGTGGACGCTCATGACGGTCGACAGCTTCAGCGCGTTCCCGGCATGGAAGCCCGTCATGAGCCTCTCCAAGGAGGACCGGAAGCGGGCGTTCGCGGACCCGGCGGTACGCGTGGCGCTCCGTGCGGACGCGGACGGGCCGGACCGGCAGGGGAACACGCCGGCCGTGCGCTGGGACCTGGTGTACGTATCGAGCGCGGCGCTGCCCGCGAACCAGGGCCTCGTCGAGCGCAGCGTCACCGAGATCGCCCAGGAGCAGGGCAAGGAGCCGCTCGACGCATTCTTGGACCTGGCGCTCGAAGAGGAGTTCGGCACCTACTTCTACCAGCGCTCCGACATGAGCGTCGAGGCGATCGAGGCGATCCTCACGGACCCACACGTCCTCGTGGGGCTCTCGGACGGCGGGGCGCACGTGAGCCGCCGGTGCGACAGCCACTTCTCGACGTTCCTGCTGTCGTACTGGGTCCGTGAGCGCGGAGCGATGAGTCTCGAGGAGGCGGTCCGGAAGCTGACGTTCATGAGCGCCACGGCGTTCGGCATGTACGACCGAGGGCTGATCCGGCCGGGGCTTGCCGCGGACCTGACGGTCTTCGACCCGGACACCATCGCGCCGGGCGACCTCGATCAGGTCGCGGACTATCCAGCGGAGGCTGTGCGCATGCGGCGGTTGTGCGACGGCGTCGACTACACGATCGTGAACGGCGAGGTGCTGATCGAGCATGGAGAGCACACGGGGGCTCTTCCGGGCCAGGTGATCCGCAGCAGCGCCTACCGAGGGTAGGGCTCAAGAGCGCGAGGGAGGACGACCGATGCCCACCGCGGAAGAACGCCTGCGAGAGCTTGGCCTGACCCTGCCCGGCGTCGCCACGCCCGTCGCCAACTACGTGCCCACCGTACGCACGGGCAACCTGCTCTTCGTGGCGGGCCAGGTGCCGCGGAAGGCCGACGGCTCGATCCTCGCGGGCAAGGTGGGCGTCGATACCGACGTGGACGCGGCGTACGAGGCCGCGAAAGGGTGCGGCCTCTTCGCGCTGGCTGCCGTCAAGCAGGCGCTGGGCGACCTTGAGAAGGTCGTCCGCGTGGTCCGCGTGATGGGGCTCGTGAACGCGGCCGGCGACTTCACCAAACAGCCCGCGGTCATCAACGGCTTCTCCGACCTGATGGTCGATGTCTTCGGCGACCGGGGCAAGCACGCGCGCGTGGCGTACGGCGTCGGGTCGCTTCCCGGCGGCGCCGCGGTCGAGGTCGAGTCGCTCTACGAGGTGCGGGACTAGCCCTGTACGAGGTTTGGACTAGCCCTGTACGAGGTTTGGACTAGGCAGGCGCCCAGTCGGCCCGCCGGCCCATGAGCGCGAGCAGCCGCGTCTGCGCCGGCGCGTCGCCGGGGACCGGCACCCGGGCGGCGAACGCGCCGTTGCCTTCAGGCAGCGACGCCACCTCCTCGGCGAGTGGCAGGCCCATGTCCACGAGCGCGGCGTCGAGGGCCGCGTCCTGGCGGCTGGCCTTCGCCACGTCCCAGCCGTGGATCAGCATGTCACCGAAGAGCTGCTTCGCGTACTCCGAGCCGGGGGTATCGCCGAACGAGAGGTGGGTCACGGCCTCCATAGCACCGGGTGCCGACACGGCGGCGGTGGCCGCCTCCACCGAGCGGTTGAAGGCGCCGATCGGATCGTCGCCGAGGACGTCGCCCTCGAAGCGGTCGCCGACCTCCGCCATGGTCTTGCCGGGGAAAAGCTCCGCGGCCCACAGGTTCTCGTACGTGATGTGGTTCACCAGAACGCGCAAGTCCCACTCCGTGCACGGCGTCGGGTCGTGCCACGCCCCCTCGGGGACGCCGCTCACGAACCTCGCTGCGGATCTCATCGCGCGGACGTAAAGCTCGCCCATCGTCGGCGTCTGGCTGGTCATGTGCTTGCCTCCTGTATGCCGGCGGCGCGTTGGGCCGCAAGCAGCGTGTTTTTGAGCAACATCGCGATGGTCATCGGCCCGACGCCCCCCGGCACCGGCGAGATCGCCGACGCCTTCTCGGACACGCCGTCGAAGTCGACGTCGCCCACGAGCCGCGTGCCTGACTTGCGGGACGCGTCATCGATGCGGTTGATGCCGACGTCGATCACGACCGCGCCGTCGCGCACCATGTCGGCGGTGATGGCGCGCGGACGGCCCATCGCGGCGACCACGATGTCGGCCTGGCGGGTGACCGCGCCGATGTCGGCCGTGCCCGTGTGGCACACCGTCACGGTGGCGTTCGCGCCCTTCGCCTTCTGCATCAGCAGCGCGGCGAGCGGCTTCCCGACGATGTTGCTGCGGCCGACGACGACGACGCTCTTGCCCGAAGGGTCGTTCCCGCTGCGCACCAGCATCTCCTGAACGCCCGCGGGCGTTGCCGGGACGAAGCGCGGCTCCCCTTGCAGCAGCAGCCCGACGTTGAGGGGGTGCAGACCGTCCACGTCCTTGTCCGGGTCGAGGGCCAGGATGACCGTGCGCTCGGAGATCTGTGGCGGTAGGGGGAGCTGGACCAGGATACCGTGGAAGCGCTCGTCCGCGTTCAGCTTGGCGACCAGTGCCAGGAGCTCCTCCTGGGTCGTCGTCGCGGCAAGCTCGAACGTCTCGCTGAAGAGGCCCGCTTCCTCGCAGGCGCGGCGTTTGTTGCGGACGTAGATGGCCGAGGCCGGATCGTCGCCGACGAGCACGGCGGCCAGCCCGGGCACGACGCCGGTCGCCACCAGCGCCTTGACGCCCACGGCCACCTCGCCGCGGATGTCCTCGGCCATCTGCTTGCCGTCGATGATCGTCGCCGTCACCCGCGTGTCCTCCAGCCCGGCAGTGGCATGATAGCGGGTCGGGCCGTCTTCGCCTGCGCGTCGGCTACAATCGCAGTTGCAAGCTGTTGGTGCCGTAGGTAACACGTGGTCATTGGCAACGAGCGGACGAACTGGTATGCCGCACACCCGCCGGCCTGCACCTGTGCCGACTGCTCGGCGCGGGCGGCCGCGCGGCGTCGATTCGACGAGGCGACCGGGGGCCGCAAGGTTGGCCGCAACGAGCGATGCCCTTGCGGCAGCGGCAAGAAGTATAAGAAGTGCCACGGCGCCTGAGGCCACGGCGTCTGACGGAGGTACCGTTGCAGGACATCTCAGTCGGCGTGGACCTCATCGAGATAGACCGCATCGCGGCGACCCTCGAACGCTTCGGCACGCGCTTCTTGGAGCGCGTCTACACGCCGGGCGAGATTGCGTACTGCCGGGGCCGCGCGCCGCAGCTGGCAGCCCGTTTCGCCGCCAAGGAGGCCGTGATGAAGGCGCTCGGCACCGGCACCCGCGGCATCGGCTGGCGCGAGGTCGAGGTGACGCGGCGCCGCAGCGGTCAGCCCGACATCGCGCTGCACGGGCGCGCCATCGAGCGGGCGCGGAAGATCGGCATCGACCACCTCTCCGTGAGCCTCTCACACTCCCGGAACTACGCCGTGGCCTCCGTCGTGGGGCGCGTCGCATGAAGGTCGTGACGGTCGAGCAGATGCGGTTGCTGGAGCGGCGCGCGGTCGAGAGCGGCATCGAGGAAGACGCGCTGATGGAGACCGCCGGCCTCGGGGTCGCGCGGTCCGTCGCGCAGCTCCTCGACGGCATCCGCGGCAAACGCGTGGTCGTGCTCGTCGGCCCCGGCAACAACGGCGGCGACGGCATGGTGGCGGCGCGCTACCTGGCCGACTGGGGCGCGCTGATCACGCTCTACATGACCTCGGCCCGCCGGCGCGACGACAAGTTCGAGGACTGCCGGGCGCGGCGCGTGCGCGTCGTCGAAGGCTCCGAGGACCCTGAGCAGTGGCAGCTCGGCAGCTACCTGGCCCTGACGGACGTCGTGATCGACGCCGTTCTGGGGATCGGCGGCGACCGGCCGCTGGAGGCCGAGCTCCGGCGCCTCATGGCGAGCCTCGCGGAGCTGCGGCGCCAGCCGACGCGCGCCAAGCTCGTCGCGATCGACCTCCCGACCGGCGTCGACGCGGACACCGGCGCCTGCGACGAGGCCTGCTTCCCCGCCGACGTCACGCTGACGCTCGGCGCGCCCAAGGCCGGGCTGTTCCGCTTCCCCGGCGCGGCGTACGTGGGCCGTCTGGAGACGATTCCCATCGGTCTGCCCGAGGGCGCCGACGCCGACATCAGCCTGGAGCTGGCCGACGCCTCGATGGTCCGCGGGCTGCTCCCGGCTCGACCCATCGCGGCGCACAAGGGGACGTTCGGCCACGTCGCCGTCGTCGCCGGCTCCCGGCGGCTCGTGGGCGCGTCCGTCCTCGCGGCGGCGAGCGCATACCGCGCGGGCGCCGGCCTCGTGACGCTGGCGGCGCCGGACACCGCCGACCGCATCGCGGCCTCAGCGCTGCTCGAGCAGGTCCACCTGCCGCTGGCCGAGACCGAGGACGGTCACGTCGCCGCGGAGGCTGCCGGGCCGGTGCGAGCGCTGTTCGGCCGCGCGTCGGCCGCCGTCGTCGGGCCGGGCCTCGGGGATGCGGAGAGCGTCCGGAGCTTCCTCGGCGCGCTGCTGCTCACCGAGCCGGGCTTGAGCATCCCGCTCGTCATCGACGCCGACGGGCTGAACGCCCTCGCTCAGACCTACGACTGGCCCGAGAAGCTGAGCGCCGGCGCGGTGCTGACGCCGCATCCGGGAGAGATGTCGCGGCTGCTCGGGCGGCCCATCGCCGAGGTCGAGGACGACCGCGTCGCGACCGCTCGGGAGGCGGCGGCGCGGTGGCGTCAGGTCGTCGTGCTCAAGGGCGCGCACACGGTCGTCGCCGCGCCGGACGGCCGGGCGGCGCTCTCTCCCTTCGCGAACCCGGCGCTCGCGACCGCCGGCACGGGCGACGTGCTCGCAGGCATCGTCGGCTCGCTGCTCGCGCAAGGCGCCGCGCCGTACGACGCCGCGGTGGCGGGCGTGTACGTGCACGCGGCGGCGGGCGAGGCCGTCCGGGAGGAGATCGGCGACGCCGGGCTCCTGGCCAGCGACCTGCTGGGCCGGGTGCCGGTGGTGCTCAAGGACCTGCGCGCCTGACATGGCCGCCTTCGTCAACGGGTAGGGGCGCCATTCATGGCGCCCTCGGGCGCGATGAATCGCGCCCCTACGCCTGGCCAGAGGGAGGTGGAAAAACAGCACCGTGACCGGGCCACGGCCCCGTCGCGGCGTATAATGTCGCCGTCATGCTGCTCACGCTCGATATCGGCAATACGAACGTCACGGCCGGCGTTTTCGACGGCGAGTCCCTCGCCGCCAGCTGGCGGCTGGCGACGGACGCGCACCGGCTGACGGACGAGTACGCGCTCCAGCTGCGCGACCTGCTGCCCATGAAGGGCGTGCGTGTCGAGGACGTGCGCGAGGTCGCCATCTGTAGCGTCGTGCCGCAGCTCACGAGCGTGTTCGGCGAGGTCGCCCGCGTGCTGTTCGGCGCCGAGGCGCTGGTGGTGGGGACCGGCACGCGGACCGGCGTGCGCATCCTCTACGACAACCCCCGGGACGTGGGCGCCGACCGCATCGTCGACGCGGCCGCGACCTACCACCTCTACGGCGGCCCGGCGATCGTCGTCGACTTCGGCACGGCGACGGTGTTCGACGCCATCTCCGCCGACGGCTCCTACCTGGGCGGCTCCATCGTGGCTGGGCTGAACATCGCGGCGGAGGCCCTCTACCAGCAGACCTCCCAGCTGCGCCGCATCGAGATGGTGGCCCCGCCGGCGGCGATCGGCAAGAACACCGTCCACGCGATGCAATCGGGCTTCGTCTTCGGCTACGCGGGGCTGGTCGACACGATCGTCGGCCGCTTCAAGGGCGAGATGGAGGCGCCGAACGCCACCGTCGTGGCGACCGGCGGTCTCGCCCAGGTGATCGCCAACGAGGCCTCGGCCATCGACGTCGTGAACCCGGAGCTCACGCTCCACGGCCTCCGGCACATCTTCGCGCTGAACGCCGAGCCCGCGACGGTGGCCGCCGAGCCCGGAGGCGCGGCATGAGCGGGCCCTTCGCGGCCAAGCGCATCCTGCTCGGCGTGAGCGGCAGCATCGCCGCGTACAAGGCGGTGGACCTGGCCAGCAAGCTCACGCAGGCGGGCGCCGACGTCGACGTGCTGATGAGCTACTCGGCGACGCGCTTCGTCACGCCGCTGACCTTCCGCGGCGTCACGCACCGCCCGGTGGTCACGGACCTGCTCGACCCGGCGTCGCCCGAGGCCGTCGAGCACGTCGCGCTGGCGATCGCGGCCGACGCGCTGGTGGTCGCGCCCGCGACCGCGCACATGCTGGCGAAGCTGGCGCTCGGGCTCGCGGACGACCCGATCAGCGTGACCGCGCTCGCCACCGGGGCGCCGCTCATCGTCGCACCGGCGATGGACGCGAACATGTGGGAGCACCCGGCCGTCCAGAAGAACGTCGAGACGCTCGAATCGCGCGGCGCGATGGTCGTCGGGCCGGGGCGCGGCCGGCTCGCCTCCGGCCTGTTCGGCTGGGGGCGCCTCGCGGAGACGCCGGAGCTGTTGGGCCGCATCGCGCAGGCGCTGGGCCGCAAGGGCGACCTGGCGGGCCGCACCGTCGTCGTGAGCGCAGGCGGCACGGCCGAGCCCATCGACCCCGTCCGCGTCGTCACGAACCGCTCGTCGGGCAAGATGGGCCACGCCGTCGCCGAGGCCGCGCGGGACCGGGGCGCGCACGTCGTCTTGGTGACGACGGCGGACCTCGACGACCCGCCCGGCGTCGAGACGGTGCGCGTCGAGACGGCGGCGGAGATGCTCGACGCCGTGCTCTCGGCCGCCAAGAACGCCGACGCGCTCGTCATGGCCGCGGCCGTCGCGGACTACCGCCCCGCCGAGGTCCGCCCGGAGAAGATCAAGAAGGACAAGACAGACGCTCTCACCGTGGAGATGGTCCGGACCACCGACATCCTGTCGGCGGCACCACGGGGCATCGTGCGGGTCGGCTTCGCGGCCGAGAGCACCGACCTCCTCGGCCACGCGCGCGCCAAGCTTGCCTCCAAGGACCTCGACCTCATCGTCGCCAACGACATCACGCTGCCGGAGGCGGGCTTCGGCGCGGACACGAACAAGGTCACGCTGCTCGACGCCGACGGCGACGAGGACCTGCCACTGATGTCCAAGTACGACGTCGCCTACCGCGTGCTCGACCGCGTCGTCCGGCTGATCGCCGCCAAGCGCGGCGCCCTCCGCTAGCCCACGCTCGTGTTCGAGACCGGCGCCGCCGTCTTCATCGTCGCGGTGCTCGCTGCCTACATCGCCGGCCGCGTCGGGCTGGACGCCTGGCGTTGGCGCGAGGTGTTCTCCGTTGGCTGGGGCGTATCGAGGGACGGCGCGGACGAGCTCGCGGACAGCCTGCGAGCACAGGGCATGCGTGCGAAGGTGGTCGTGACGGGACGCGGCATGGGGTACCGGTTCAGCCGGCCGGGAGCCCCCGACGTTTCGGAGGGCTACGCCGTGCGCGTCCACCGCCACGATGCCACGCGGGCCCGTGCGGTCGTGGACGACATGCGCACGAAGCGCGAGGCGTGAGGCTCAGCCGGTGGCCCCAAGGGCCAGTGCTCGAAGATGCTATCGTGAGAGCAAGATCGGTGCGGGGGGCAGAGGAGAGCTACGCCATGAAGTTTCCGGTCGTCTTGACGGTGGACGAAGATGGCAAGTTCACCGCCGAGGTCCCCATCATCCCCGGCTGCATCTCCGCGGGAGACACCCGCGAGGAGGCGCTGACCAGCATCAAGGACGCGATATCGCTGTGCCTTGAGTCCCGGAAGGCCGAGGGCTGGGAGCTGCCCGTCCACCACGCCATCGCACACGTCGAGGTAGAGGTCGCGGCTTAGTGCCACCGACACCGCTCGTCACCTACGACGAGCTCGTCGCCGCACTGCGGAAGCTAGGCTAAGAGGTCGCTCGCCAGTCCGGCAGCCACGTACGTCTCCGAGCGGCGGGCAGAAGCCCCGTCACCGTCCCACGGAAAAGAGAGACCCCCCGGGGCACGCTTCGGGCCATTCTCCGCGTCGCCGATATCCCGCTCGATCGTTTCATCGAGCTGCTCGATCGCTAGGGCAGCTGCCGCTGTGCCTCGCCCTCCCGCTCGACGCGGCTAGCGTCGCCCAGGAAGAACGCCGCCACCAACACCACGAGTCCGAACGCCGCGATGTCGAGCAGGTAGACGCTGCGCAGGCCGAACGCGACGGCCGAGGCGCCCCCCAGCAGCGGACCGATCGAGATCGCCACCGAGTGCGCGCTCTGCGCCGCGCCGAACGCCGCGCTCTGCCGCTCCGGCGGCGCACGCAGCGCGATCATGCCGTTGACGATGCCTCCGAGGCCTCCCGCGAAGAGGCTCATCGCGGCCATCCCCACGATCAACAACGGAAGCGTGTCCGCGAAGAAAGGCACGAGCGCCGCGACCGCCGCGGCCGACGCGGCGAGCATCACGACCTTCCGTAGTCCGATCCGCCCGGCCAGCCACCCCATGAGGACGGCCGATACCGCCGAGGCAACCCCCGACGCCATGAAGACGACCCCGGAGGCCGTCGCGGTAGCCTCACCGCCGCCGATCGCCGCGACGATGCCGGGCACCGCCGGATAGACCAGCAGCGTTGCGCCGTGCACCAGGATCAGGACCGCCAGCAGCGGCAGGAACGTCCGCGCCGTCGCCATCCGCCCCAGGTCCGCCAGCGGCGCGCGCACGCCTCGTCCACGCGCCTGGGCGGGCGAGAACTCCTCGCGCGCGAAGACCACGACCAGCAGCACGCCGGCGAGCAGCACGAGGCCCGTTGCCCAGAACGCGGCCCGCGCGCCGAGCGCGTCGAAGATCAGCCCGCCGAACACCGGTCCGATCGCGATCCCCAGGTAGAGCCCCGACATCGTCACGCCCGTGGCGAACGGGAGCCGTGGCCTCGGTGTGTGCGTCGCGACGAGCGCCATGATGGTCGGCACGACGCCGCTCGCCGCTCCGACGAAGAAGCGGCTGATGAGCAGCTGCGCCGGCGTCTGGGCGTAGCCGGAGAGCACCATGAGCGCGCCGGCCAGCGTCATCGCGCGGATGATGTTCAGCTTCCGTCCGTACCGGTCCCCGACGAGGCCCCAGATCGGCGCGAAGATGCCCATGCCCACGCCCATCATCCAGGCGGATGCGCCGGACCAGAACGCGGCGCGCTCGGCGCCCTCCACGCCGAGCTCCTGGAAGAAGATCGGGTAGAACGGGAAGGTGAACGAGAAGCCGAGGGTCGTGAGCACCTGGACGGCCCACAGGACGGCGAGGTTGCGCTTCCACGGGAATGCCGTGGTCGTCTGGGAGCTCACGCGAGCATGATAGCAGTGGCGGCACTATGCGCCGCACGGGCGAGACGAGCCGCCCAGCCGTTGAGTTTCTTCCTCTGTGGCTCCGGAATCGGAGCGAACCCGCGCCATTGGATATACTGTGTTGGAGATGCACACCGATGGCAGCTCTCGTGCACCCCGCTCGCAGCTCCTTGGCTCGTCCGTCCGCTGCGTCGATCCTCGCCTTTGAATGTTCGGCTGCGCTTGAAAGACAGTCAACGTAGGCCCACGCTCATTGCGGGCTCTCTGCTTGTTGCGGTTGGTTTCCTGTCCAACAAGTGGGTTCTTCAACGCGCGTTCAGCTTGGAAAACGAGCTCAGTTCGACTACGGTCGTTGTCGGGCTCGTGGCGTTCCAGCTCACCCTGGTGGCCTTGGGGATCTTGTTTCTCCTTCGCAGGTTGAGATTACCTGGCAAAGCGGACATGGCTTTGATGAGCGTCGCCGTGCTGGCTGCCCTGGGGCTCGCGGAAATTGTAGCTCGAGCGACGGTTCCTGGCCCACAATTCCTCGAGCAAATCATTAACGAAGGCCCCCGCCATCCGGCTAAACTATCTGACGCCAACACTACCAGGACCTTCATGATTCGCGGCCTGTATGAAGGCGCGGACCGAGTGGTGCTCCGAAGTAATGAGCACGGCCTCATAAAACCGGTCCCAGAAGCTGAGGTTGAGTTCAAGGTCCTTTTCGTCGGCGGTAGCACCACTGAGGCACGATACGTCCCCGAGAACGATCGCTGGGTAGCCCTGCTGAACCTTCCGGGACAGATCGCAACGTTCAACGCGGGCGTCTCCGGCGGCAATACGGCCGACGCCTATTTCAACTACCTGTTCCTGACAGAAGAACAAGGATTCGAATTCGACCTAGTGGTTCTCACAACCCAGCTCAATGACTGGAGCTGGATGTTCGCACTCAGGTCCTACGACGGTTCCTTGCTTGTGGATGGCTACCGAGAGTATCTGAAAGCTTGGTATCTCGACCGACGGGATACGGGCTTCGTCGTTACTCTGAGACGGCAAGTGCGACTCGTCGAAGCAGCGGCGCGCGCCGCAACGGCGCTGGATCAGTCGGTTTTCTCTTGGTTGCTCTCGGACGCGGACTCCATGGAAAGCCGAGTGATGATTGCCTACCGGGAGAATCGGCAGAACAGCTTCGGCGCCCACGAGGGTGGATCCGTGTCCCTAGCCAGATGCGATATACTCCAGCAGAACCTCGCTGAGTACGAGCAGGTTACAACGAGCAATCTACTGGCTTTCGGCGACAAAGTAAAAGCCGCAGGAGCCCAGCTCCTGGTCATGTCGGAGGCCCACAGTTACGGCGCCCCGGAGGAGAGCTTCCACGAGGACCTCCGCATTCCAAGACGATGCGCTGGGAATCTGCTGTCCAACGAAGACAGCATGGTGTTTTTGGACAAACTGAGCCAGAGTTACCTAGATGCCGCAAGCAAGGCGGGGGCTTGGATTTACGACTTGGCAGCAGATATGGAGCCGTTGACCAGCGGGCCTGACGGCGGGCGGTACATGTACGATGAGGTTCACTACACGGCGGATGGCAGCAGACAGGTGGCGCAACTCGTCGCCCCCGTCATCCGTCGCATATGGACCGAGCGCTGATACGGATCAGGATACGATCGCCGAAGTACTTGGCTGGCCTGCTGCCGATCGCTTATGCGCGAGTTGCTGCGTGCCCCGACCCATGCTGGAGAGCAACAAAAGGCTTGCTGCGAGTGCGATAAGTACCCGCTGCCTGCGCGCGCGAGGACTGTGAATGCAGGTAGATCCCCAGGAACGCCAGTAGATACCACAGCTGCCTCATTCCCGTAAATAGAAAGCTGTCGGTTGCGCCGTATATGAGTAATGGAATGGTCAAGGCGAGGATTACGGTGTGGCCTCGGCGTACAAGCGAGCGATTCCAGAGGAACAACACAAACAAGCTGATGAGCACGAACACGACCCCATGCAGCGCGGCTGCTTCAAGATACGAGTTGTGAGCGCCAGTACCAACCAAGGCGAACGCCGATGGACCTGCGCCTAAAAGGGTCGAGAGATCCGTCTCAAGCCACACCGATAATGCCGCGTCCCAGACTTCAATCCTGTTTGAGACCAGAGCCGAGGCTCCCTCCGCCAGGCGAAATCGGGAGACGAGGTTCGATAGGTGCTCGGGGATCAAGCGCTGCGCGATAAAGAGGCCGAGAACCAGGATGGCGCCGAGTGCCAATAGGCGTTTGAATATGGCCATGAGAGACCGGAAGAGATCCCTGTGGGACAACAGCGAATAGAGAGTGAGCGAGGCGCCGAAGGCGACGATGCCGCCCCTTGATCCTGTCGTGATTATGATGAGACCGAACGCGATGATGATTAGCCATTTGGTACGGGATTCGATGAAGAAAAGGCTCAGCACTGAACACTGGTAGAACAGCCACGCGCTCGCAGCTCGATTGACATGGAAATACAGGTTGGGCCCCTCATTGGCACCGAGGCTTTGTGCGAAGAGTGCCACAGAGATGGTGAGGATAACAAAGAGGTACACGACGACAAGCTGCCGGAGCAATCTGCTGTTGAGCGCTATCGGCCGGAGCGCAAACAACGCGAGGCTGATGGAGGTCGCCAGGATACTCCAGAGGCCGCTGGTTGAGAACGCTTCAAAATTCACTCCAAGGCTGACGAACGCGAGAAATATGGGTACGATGTAGACGGAATGAACGAACGAAAGTTTGAAGTTTCGGTAGATCCAAAAAACGGCGACACTCGCCGCCAGCTTGTTCCAGATGGTACCCGCGAGACCCAACTCCGATTGATATAAAGTGACCAGCACGAGCACGCTGAACAGCAACACCGCGTTGAGGTCGCCGCCCCGCTGGCTCATCGCGGGTCGAATTTGCGCGTTCACGTGGAGCTGCTCGATTCGCTAGCCGATGGCTCGACCATGGAGCCGCCGTGAGGAACAACGGCTGCGACGTTGAACGAAGTGTTCAATAGGACGGGCACTCCGGTGAGCGTGCCGAACCGCTCGATGAGCTGATGGTACAACGGATTCGTTTCTCGCTGGACGGTCTGGAGTCGGGCGGTGCCCATGTGCGACACGGCGGGAATGATCGCTTGCTTCTCTGGCTTCACCGGGACGACGAGCAGCATGAAGCGGGCGGGGTAGCGGGCCTCGGGACCAGGCATCTCGAAATAATCGTCCGCTGCCTCCTCGGTGACGGACGGTGCGAACGGCCGGAATGGCTCGCGAAACTTGATCTTGACGTTGACGAGATCCTTGGTCTCCGGACGACGCGGGTCGGCGAGGATACTGCGATTGCCCAGCGCCCGAGGACCAAACTCAAACCGGCCCTGGAACCAACCGATCGTGCCGCCGCCGGCCACACGGCTTGCGGTCCAATCGACGAGCTCGTCGTCGGTCTCCGCCCATTGCGCTACAAGCCCCGCCTCGTCGAGCGCGGTACGGACCTCGTCCTCCGAGTACTCCGCGCCCCAAAGGGCGTGGTCCATGACGAACTTGCGCTCATGGCCAAGGGTCTGGCACCAGGCGAACAGCGCCGCACCGACGGCTCCTCCGCCGTCGCCGGCGCTCGGCTGGACGTAGAGCCCATCGAACCCCGCCTCTCGGACGATGCGGCCGTTCGCCACGGAGTTGAGACCTACGCCGCCGGCGATGCAGAGGTTGTTCGAGCCGGTCTCTTCCCGGGCCTTGCGTGCGATGCCCAGGATGAGCTCTTCCGTGACCTGCTGGATGCTGGCGGCGACGTCCGCGAAGTACTGGTTCTCCTCGCACCGCTCGTCGTAATCGGCCGGCCGGTCTCCGTAGTAGCTCGGGTACCCCGATGATTGCGTGAAAAACGGTCTTTCCGGTGGACGTGGTGGTCCGAACAATCCGAGGAATTTCTTGGTGTAGGGAACCTTGGTGCCATGGACGAAGGCGAAATAGCTGGGGTCCAGCCAGAACGAGCCGTCGTCGAACACGCGCATCACCTGACGCACGCGGTCGACGTAGCGCGGCTCTCCATACGGCGCCATGCCCATGACTTTGTACTCGCCCTCGTTGACCTCGAACCCTAGGTGCGCGGTGAAGGTGCTGTACAGGAGCCCCAGCGAATGCGGGAACCGCATCTCCCTCGAAAGCTCGATGTGGTTTCCCTTCCCGTGGCCGATAGTCGCGGTTGCCCACTCGCCGACGCCGTCCAGCGTGATGATCGCCGCCTCGTCGAAGGGTGAGCAGAAGAAGGCGCTCGCGGCGTGGGAAAGATGATGCTCGGCGAAGAGGATCCGGTCTACCAAAGATTTGGCTACGTAATTGTTCTATTGATGAACCTCAGCCAGGCTATTACCAACGAGCACCAAGGCGGGGCACCCGTTGATCCAGACGATTTTAGCCAATCATGATAGGATTAGCAATGGACCTCACAAAACACGCTCGAGTATGCTTACAACAACGAGCTATACCACAATCAGCGCTTGAATTGGTTTCTCGCTATGGCACACGCGTGAAAAAACCCGGGGGAGCAACTGAAATGTTTATTAAAAATAAATTGGTTGGGGACTTGATCTGTCAAAAGAAAAGAGAAATCCATGAGCTTGAACAAGCACGGAACATTGCGGTTTTGGTGTCTGATGATGAGCCGAATCTATTAATAACCGCATATCATAAGATATGATTGATACTGAAAAAGAACCACAACCGTTTCATAATCCTCATTGGATGCATGTGCTTCATAATGTTAGGAGGGATATACGTCCAGTAGTATTATTCCTGCAAGACCTTGCGATAACGGCCCTACTCCAACGGGAAATTACTTTTCTACTTAGAATTTTCAGTTAAATCAAAAGAGTTTTAAGAAAATGGGATCTCCAACACCACTTCAATCGATTAAAGAAAAGCTAAATTCTTTTGACAGTGAACTCCCAACCCCCAGTATGCGCTCAATTAAGATGTTCATAGGCTCACATTGGGATCTTAGGGACATAATTGAATCTGGGCAAAATGGCCAGATGGAAGAAGCTAGGACTTTGAGAAAAACATACGTCCGTCGATTTCTGGAGGTTGTTCCAGATTTGCCAGCATTTCATGAAGTCCATTGGTTTGATGTCCTAGTTTGTTTCAAACTCATGAGTGATGATTTAGAAGAACTATTCGCTGACCATCCTCAATTGAAAGAGAATTACAAGCAATTCAACGATACTTATTTTGAGTGCGAATATCACAGGATGGTAGAACAACGG
>JACZSI010000149.1 GCA_022574265.1 Chloroflexota bacterium
GCGGGCGATGCGCACGCGCAGCTCCGGGACGGTCTCGCCGCCGTCGAAGCGCACGGTGTGCGGGCTCGCGCGCCAACGATCGAGCAGGCCGGGCTCGCGCTCCTCGACGTCGGCCACGAGCGCCCCGGCGAGCTTGCCGTAGCTCAGGTCCCGCAGGAGCATCGCACGGCGCACGGGCAGGCCGAGACGCTCGGCGATGGCGCTCGCCGTCTGGCGGGCCCGCAGCGCCGGGCTGGCGTAGACGACGGAGATGGGCTCGCCGCTGAGGCGCTCGGCGAGCGCCGCGGCCTGCTCGCGTCCGACGTCGTCGAGCGCGCCGCCGCCCTGGACGCGGCCGGCCAGGTTCCACGCGGTGCGTCCGTGGCGCACGAGGATGAGACGAAGCATGGGGGTGCATTCTAAGACGCGCGAGGCAGGCGTGGTACGGTGGACCCATGACCACTCCAACGCCAGAACAGCAGCGGTTCCTCGACACGCGACGGGTCGCTTACCTGACCACGGTGGACGAGGCCGGAGCGCCGCACGCCGTGCCGGTCTGCTTCGTGCTGGCGGAGGGGACCGCGTACGTGGTGAGCGGCGGCAAGCCCCACCGCCCGGGGCGGCGGCTCGACAAGCGGGTCCGCAACCTGGCGGGGAACCCGAAGGCGTCGCTTGCCGCCGAGCACTACGAGGAGGACTGGGACCGCGTGGCCTGGGTGCGGCTCGATGGGACGGCCGAGGTCTTCACGTCCGGCGGCGAGCATGACGAGGCGGTGCGGCTGCTGCGGGAGCGCTACCCGCAGTTCAACGCCAAGGTCCTGGACGGTGCGCCGGTGATCGCGCTGCGGATCGAGCGGGTGCTGAGCTTTGGGCCGCTGGATGTGGTGGGCTGACCGGCGGGGCACGTGAGCCGTCGTGCTCAGAACTCTGTCTCGCTCCTGTGACGCTGGCGCCCTGCAACCGTTTCGACCATCCCCCCGTCCCCCTTCCTCGCCAGGAAGGGGGTGATAGAACTGGATACGGGGGACACCCCCGTGCCCCCGGCAGAGGGGCTCCGCCCCTCTGCACTCCCTGCGGGTACCGGGATCGATAGACGCACGGACGGCTACATGGGACGGCAGTTCGGGCGTACGGCCGCCGGGGACCGCCAGGTGTGTGAGCGGCGGTTCTGGTACGCGGACCGCTTCAGCGGCGTTCGGCGGTCCGGCTACAGGTACTCGCGCGTCGCCTCGCCGTGGCGCTCCTCGAAGGCCTTGCGGAGGCCGGCGAACAGCGCGTCGTACTCGGCCGAGCCCAGCGGGTCGCTGGTCATGATGACGGCGTCCTCGTGGTTGTCGGCGTAGTAGCGGGGGCGGAGGCCGGTCTGGGTGAAACCGTACTTGGCATACAGCGCCTGGGCCGCGTCGTTGGAGGCGCGCACCTCGAGGGTGACGACCTGCTGGCCGCGGCGCGTGGCCATCTCGACGGCGCCGATGAGCAGCAGCTCGCCGAGCCCGCGGCGGCGGTACTCCTCCCGCACGGCGATCGAGACGATGTGGGCATCGCCCGCCTGGTACCACAGGCCGACGAAGCCGACGAGCAGCGGGACCTGGAGCGGCGCCGTTGGCTTGTTGCGACGGCTGAAGAGGCGGAGCAGACGCGTACGCCGGGGCGGTGTGACGGTGACGAACTCGCCCTCGTGGACGCAGACCAGGTACTCCGCGACCCTGTTCTTGAGCTCGCGGCGGTACGACGTGGGCGGCCACAGCGTGGGGAAGGCCTCCCGCTCCATCGCGGCGACCTGATCGATATCGTGGGGCCCCATGGGCCGCAGCGCATAGGGCATGACGGACTGTCCACGCATGGCACGAACGCTCCGAGCGGCCCGCATTCTAGCATCGCGCGCACGGACCGCGTTCCCCCTGACGCAGTCGATAGACTATAATGCGGCCTACGCCGCCTCCCCTCGCGACTGCGTCGAGACGCGCCCCGGCCCCTCCTGTTTATGCGAATCCTCTGGAGAATAACGAAGCTTGCCGCCCAAGACCGGTGGCGGATGTTGGCGGCATGGTCTTCCCTCCTGCTGTCGACCGGTTTCTTCCTGACCGTCCCCCGGCTGATCGGCTGGGCCATCGACGACGTCGGCGATCCGGACACCGAGGTGTCACGGATGGTGACGCTCGGAGGGCTCATCATCGGCGTCGTCTTCCTGCGCGGTATCTTCAACTACGTCAACCTGTACATGGCGGAGTCGGTCTCCCAGCACCTCTCTTACCGCGTCCGCAACATGATGTACGACAAGCTCCAGCACCTGAGCTTCGCGTTCCACGATACGCAGCACACGGGCGACCTCATGTCCCGCTCCACGGTCGACGTGGAGATGAACCGCCACTTCATCCAGATGGGGCTGGTCCGCTCGGGCCAGATCCTCCTGCTGGTCGGTGGCGCCGCCACGTTGATGTTCCTCATGGACTGGCAGCTCGCGTTGGTGAGCATGGCGTTCGTGCCGATCATCGCCGGCCGCGCGATGATCGTGAGCCGGCGGATGCGGATCATGTGGCGGCGCGCGCAGGTCGAGATGGGGCTCATGACGACGGTGCTCCAGGAGAACCTCGCCGGGCAGCGCGTCGTCAAGGCGTTCGGCGCGGAGGCGCACGAGGAGCAGAAGTTCGAGCGGAAGAACGCATCGGTCTACGACTGGACGTACCAAGCAAGACGGCTCCAGTCCCAGAACAGCGCGTTCATGCAGGCGGTCTTCTGGGCGTCCACGGGCATGATCCTCTGGTTCGGCGGCCAGGCGGTCATCAGCGACCGCATGACGATGGGTGAGCTGGTCTCGTTCATCTTCTACACGAGCCTGCTCGTCCAGCCCGTCCGCATGATCGGCATGCTCGTGAACACGTTCGCGCGCGCCATCTCCGCGGGCGAGCGGATGTTCGAGGTGCTGGACGCGCCATCGCCCGTCGAGGAGCGCCCCGGCGCCGTCGTGCTCGAGAACGTGCGCGGCGAGGTGCGGTTCGAGAACGTCGACTTCTCGTACACCGCCCAGCCGACGCTCCGCGGCATCGACCTCACCGTCGAGCCGGGCGAGGTGGTCGCGCTGCTCGGAGCGCCGGGCGCGGGCAAGACGACGATGATGAGCCTGCTCGCCCGCTTCTACGACGTCGATGGCGGGCGCGTGACGATCGATGGGACCGACGTCCGCGACGTGACGCTCGCCTCGCTGCGGGCGGCCGTGGGCCTCGTGCAGCAGGATGTGTTCCTGTTCAGCGCGACGGTCAGCGAGAACATCGCCTACGGCCGGCTGGACGCGACGCAGGAGCAGATCGTCGCGGCCGCGAAGACCGCGCAGCTCCACGACGAGATCATGGAGCTGCCGGACGGATACGACACGGCGGTGGGCGAGCGCGGCGTGACGCTCTCCGGCGGTCAACGCCAGCGGCTGTCGATCGCGCGCACGCTGCTGCTCGACCCGCCCATCCTCGTCCTCGACGACTCGACCTCCAGCGTGGACGCGGGGACGGAGGCGGACATCCAGCGCGCCATGGAGGCGGTCGTGAAAGGCCGCACGACGTTCATCATCGCCCACCGCCTTTCGTCCATCCAGCACGCGCGGACGCTGGTGGTGCTGGACCGGGGACAGATCGCCGAGATGGGCACGCCGGAAGAGCTCGCCGCCTCCGGTGGACTGTTCTCGCAGATGGCGGAGGTGCAGGTCGCGGCGAGCCTCGACGGCCACCCGTCAACCGCCGCGGGGCTCCCCGCCCGAGGTGCCGCCTCATGATGTATAGCGGCGGGGGCGGCGGCGGCGGGAACTGGCACATGCGTCACGTCGACGGCGACATCGACGACGACGGCACGCGGCTGTACGACCAGCGCGTCATCATCCGGCTCATCGGCTACCTCGGCCCCTACCGGCGAGACGTGGCGCTGGCGATGATCGGCGTCTTGGTCTACGCGGCGGCGACGGTCGCCATCCCCGTGCTCATCAAGATCGCCATCGACAGCTACATCGAGAAGGGCGACCTGAGCGGGCTGAACTATCTGGGCATCGTCTTCGGCGCCGTGATCGCCGTCCACTACGTCTCCAACTACAGTCACCAGGTCATCCTCGCGCGGGTCGGCCAGCTGGTCGTGTTTGACCTGCGGCGCGACCTGTTCGCCCATCTCCAGCGGCTGTCCATGTCGTTCCACAACCGCAACAAGGTTGGCTCGGTGATGTCGCGGGCGCAGAACGACGTCTATCAAC
>JACZSI010000150.1 GCA_022574265.1 Chloroflexota bacterium
GGGGAGAGGATTGAGGTGAGGGGGCGCGGCCGGAGGCCGCCGTCAGTCGTCGAGGCCCGGCACCGGGAAGCGGGAGGTCAGCGCGCCGATCTCGTCGCGCACCTCCGCCGCGACCTTCGCATCGCCGCGGTGGTCGAGCACGCGGACGATGGCCGCGGCGACCTCCTTGCACTCCTCGACGCCGAAGCCGCGCGTCGTCACGGCCGGGGTGCCGAGCCGGAGCCCGCTGGTGACCCGCGGCGGTCGCGGGTCGTTGGGGATGGCGTTCTTGTTGACGGTGATGTTGACCGCATCCAGCGCCGCCTCGGCCTCCTGGCCGGTGCACTCCAACCGCGTGAGGTCCACCAGCATCAGGTGCGTATCCGTGCCGCCGGAGACCACGCGCAGGCCGCCCGCCTCGAGGCCCTCGGCCATCGCGCGGGCATTGGCGACTACCGAGCGGCCGTACTCCTTGAACGACGGGTCGAGCGCCTCGCCGAAGCAGACCGCCTTCGCCGCGACGGCGTGCATCAGCGGACCGCCCTGCGCATAGGGGAAGACGGCGCGGTCGACGGCGCGGGCGTGCGTCTCGCGGCTGAGGATGAAGGCGCCGCGGGGCCCGCGGAGCGACTTGTGCGTCGTGGACGTGACGACGCTCGCGTGCGGCACGGGCGATGGGTGCACGCCCGCGGCGACGAGCCCCGCGATATGGGCCATGTCGACCATGAGCACGGCGCCGACCTCTTCGGCGATGGCGGCGAAGCGCTCGAAGTCGATCTCCCGCGAGTACGCGGTGTAGCCGGCGAGCAGCACCTTCGGCCGGTGCTCGCGCGCCGTCGCCGCGATGACGTCGTAGTCGAGCCGCTCGGTCTCCGGGTCGACGCCGTAGCTCACGAAGTTGTAGAGCTTGGAGGAGAAGTTGACCGGGCTGCCGTGGGTCAGGTGTCCGCCCTGGTCGAGCCGGAGTCCCATCACGGTGTCTCCGATATCCAAGAGCGCGGCGTACGCTTCGAGGTTCGCGGATGCGCCCGAGTGCGGCTGGACGTTCACGTGCTCGGCGCCGAAGAGCTCCTGCGCGCGGTCGATGGCGAGCTGCTCGGCGATGTCGACGAACTCGCAGCCGCCGTAGTACCGGCGGCCCGGATACCCCTCCGCGTACTTGTTCGTCAGTGCCGAGCCCTGGGCCTCGAGCACCGCGCGGCTCGCGTAGTTCTCCGACGCGATCAGCACGACGTTGCGCCGCTGGCGCTCGACCTCCTGCTCGATCGCGCGGGCGATCTCAGGGTCTCGTTCCGCGAGGACGCTCGGCATGACTTCTCCTCTACGCCACAGGTGGATGCGCCGCACGACGGCCAGAGACCGCGGTGCGCGCTGGACGGTGATGGGACCGCGAACGAGGGCCGGGAGACCGGCCATGCGAGGCGTGGCGGGCCACGCCTGGAGTCTATCTCAACCGCCGCTCTCCCGCCCGGCGGCGGGGAGCGCCTCGCGGTCGGCCCGCGCCTGCTCCTCGGGCGGCCGCACCCTGCGGAAAAGCACGTAGAAACCGAGGAGGTACAGGCTCTTGAAGACACCGGTCGCGATGAAGGGGGCGCCGATCCAGATGGTGCTCCAAAGGAAGAAGGACACCGAGGGACTGGCGATCGACAGGCCGCTCTGAGCAACGTTGCTGACGCCCGCCATGGCCACGCGCTCGTCCGAATCGACGATCGCCATGGTGTAGGACTGCTTGGTGCCGACGTCCATCTGCGAGAAGAAGGCGCGTGCAAGCCAGAGCGCCACCGCCGTCCCGGCGGTCGGCATGAAGGGGATGGCGAGCACCGTGACGACGGCGGGAACGTGGGTCAGCACGATGGTGTTGACGAGCCCATAACGGTTGGCGAGCTTCGCACCGACCCAGATGGAGATCGTATTCATGATGGTCGAGCCAACGAAGAGGTAGGCCACCTGCTCTAGCTCGAAACCGAACCGGGTGTGGAACCAGAGCGCGACGACCGCCTGCATCACCAGTCTCGTGGCGAACGAATCGACGGCCATCAGTCCCGCGATCGAGAAGATGAGACGGCGGGACGGCAGCCGGAAGGGGTTCGTCCAAGCGCGACGCTGGACATCGCCCTCCACGGCGGGCGACAGCATGAGGTAGAGCAGCCCCGCTACCAGCGAGACGATCGCGTAGCCGGCGAACATGACCTTGTAGGAAGGCAGCTCGTCGAGGCCGAAGAGGCTCTGGAAGACCACCGGCAGCGCGGCTGCGAGCGCTCCGAGAGCCCTAACGCCGGTTGCCGCCATGCTGTAGATGGCGAACATATCCGTGCGCTTCTCGGCGGGGGCCGTTTCCGCCATCGACGCTCGTTCCAGCGGCTGGACGGGGCCGGCGGGGCCTCCACCCCCGACGTTGAAGCTGCCGACGAACGCGATGAACGCCAGGAGCACGAACTGGTCGGTCAGCGCGAGCGCAACGCCCGTCACGCCGGTCAGCACGGTGAAACCGGCCAGCAGCTGCCGGCGGCCCAGCGCGTTACCGAAGAAGACGATCGCCACGGAGAAGAGCGCGCTCCCCGCGATCCCGAAGCTGAAGAAGAGACCGATCTGCGCCAGACTGAATCCCAGCAGGTCCAGGTAGATCGCCAGCACGATGCCGATGGAGGTCTGAGCGAGGCCACGGAGCGAGCGCGCGGAGATGATGAGCCAGGCGTCGCGGCCGATCCAGGCGAGGGGCCGTGGGCGTGCGGTGAACGGCGAGAGCATCGGCCGCATTCTAGCTACTGCTCCCGCGCGAACGCGAGCGCGTGCACGGACCGCGCGCCGCCGCGTTTCAGCGTGCCCGCGGCGGCGTCCAGCGTGCTCCCGGTCGTCAGCACGTCGTCGACGAGCACGACGCGGAGGCCGGCGGCGTCGGCTCCCGGAGCCAGGCCGAACGCCCCCGCGACGTTCGCCCGGCGCTCGTCGATGCTCCCCGCGTCGACCTGCGGCGTGCCCGCGACGAGCCGCCGCAGGAGGTCGTCGCGCACGGGCAGGCCGACGGCCTCTGCGATGGGCCGCGCGAGCAGCAGCGCCTGGTTGAAGCCGCGCTGCCGCAGACGGCTCGGGTGGAGCGGGACGGGGACGACGACATCGGCCCGGACGCTGGCGGAGGACAGGGCCTCGGCCATCGGACGCGCCATCGACGGGGCGATGGCGCGCAAGCCCGCGTACTTGAGCCGGAGGACGGCGGTGCGCGCGGCACCCTCGTACGCCAAGGGCGCGGTCACCTCGTCGAACGCGCGGGCGGCCGGGTCGAAGGCCAACGGACCCGCCCGGCGGGCACGGCCGAGGCACGCATCGCAGAGGTACGTCCCGCCGGCCCCGCATCCCACGCAGCGCGACGGCAGCAGGAGCTCGATGGCGTGCTGCCACACCGTCGCGATGGCGCCCATGGCGGTGACTCTACGCCTCCTGGCAAGGGGTGTGTGAGAATACCGGAGCATGGCCAGATCGAGCAGATTCCAACTCGTTGCCGCCCTGGCGCACCGCGACTTCCGTTTGTTCTGGGCCGGGAGCGCGCTGTCCATCGCCGGACGCCAGACGTCGATGCTCGCGATGGCCTGGCTGCTGTTCGATATCGAGCGCTCGCCGCTCCTGCTGGGGCTCCTCGGCTTCGTCCGGTTCGTCCCGGCCCTGGTCCTCGGACTGGCCGGAGGCGTGGCCGCCGACAAGGCCGACCGCCGCCACCTCCTCATCGGCACGGGCTTCGGCGCCGCGGCGGTCTTCGCAGGCCTCGCCGCGCTGACGCTGACGGGGTCGGTGCAGACCTGGCACGTGCTCGCGGCCGGCTTCCTCGCGTCGTCCGTGGGCGCGTTCGAGGGGCCGTCGCGCCAGTCGATCTTCCCCTACCTGATCGACCGCCGCGACCTGGCGAACGCGGTCGCGCTGACGGCCACCATCAACCCGTCGGTACGCATCGTCATGCCGCTGGCCGCGGGTATCGCGATCGACCGGCTCGGCGCTGGGTACACCGGCGTGGCGGCCGTGCTGTTCTTCATCGCTGGCATGTATCTGGTATCCAGCTATCTGATGTTCATGGTGCACATGCCCCGTCTCCAGGGCGTTCTGGGCAGCGGCCTCCAGAACGTCGTCGCAGGCATGCGCTACGTGCGTTCCAACCACGTCTTCTGGTTCCTGCTGCTCATGGCATACGTGTGGGGATTCTTCGGCCAGTCGTACCCCGTCCTTCTGCCGGTC
>JACZSI010000025.1 GCA_022574265.1 Chloroflexota bacterium
AGTCCGGGAGCTCGGTGTACGTGCGGCCCAGCTCGCCGAGCGTATGCGCGTCGCTCACCGCGGTCGCCGCCAGCCCGTGCTCCCGCGCGAACGCGCGGCCTCGCTCGTTGATCTCTTGCGGCATCGTCCTGGCGTTGAAGGCCTCGATGAGGTCGACATAGGGCAGCAGCTCCGTCACCGCCGCCTCCGCGAGCGACGAGCGGCCGTAGCCGGAGAAGGGGTGCGGGACCGAGACGAGGGCGCCCTGCTCCTTGATGCGCTTCGCCGTCTCGACGGGCGGGAGGCCGGCCGGTATCTCCTCCGTCAGGAACAGCCCCGTGATCTCGCCGGCCGTGCTTTTGACTTCCTCGCCCAAGATGACGGTGAAGTTGGCGATCGCGCTAACAGCTTTCGCGCCCGCCAGGCTGTTGTGGTCGGTCACGGCGATGCAGTCAAGACCGACGTCGTTGCAGCGCCGCACGAGCGCCTCGGGGGACGTCATGCAGTCGTAGGAGTAGTAGGTGTGCATGTGGAAGTCGCCGCGAATCATCAGGCGTCTTTCTCTTCCTCGTCGTCCTCGTCTGGCTCGTCCGGAGGCGTCTGCATCATCGCCATCTGCTCGCCGAAGCTGCGCTGGAGGCGTGAGACCTGGAGCTCCGCGGCCGAGAGCATCTCGTTGCACGTCTTGGCCAGCTTCATGCCGCGGTCGAACAGCTTCGTCGCCTCTTCGAGCGACAGGTTCCCCGCCTCGAGCGCCTCGACGGTCTCCCGCAGCTGGGTGAAGGCGTCCTCGAAGGTCGGCTTCTTGTCCTTGTTGGTCACGACCGCTCCCCGCTCGCCACTACAGCACTTCCGCGTCGAAATGGCCGTCGCGCACCGTCGCACGCACGTTATCACCGCGAGCCACGTCGGCCACAGCGCTGATCGTCGCACCGGTCGCCGGGTTGGTGATGACGGCGAACCCGCGCTCGAGCACGGCCGCCGGGCTCAGGGCCGCGAGCGCCGCCGCGAGGCCGGCCGTCTGCTGCTTGCGGTTGTCGAGCAGCGCCGTCAGCGCGGCACGGCCCCGGCCCAAGACGTCGTCGACGCGCTGGCGGGACGTGGGTATGTCCGGCAACCGCCGGTGCATCTGGCCGACCTGCGCCTCCACCTCGCGGGCCATCCGCGCGAGCAGGTGCGAGACGGCGTTGCCGGAGCGCCGCGCCATCGAGAGCACGTCGGCCCCGAGCGCCGAGGCGTCCGGCGTGACGGCGGCCGCGGCGGCCGACGGCGTCGGCGCGCGCAGGTCCGCCACGAAGTCGGCGATCGTGAAGTCGGACTCGTGGCCGACCGCGCTGACGATCGGGACGTGGCTCGCGTGGATCGCGCGGGCGACCTCCTCGGTGTTGAAGGCCCACAGGTCCTCCATCGAGCCGCCGCCGCGGCCCACGATGATCACGTCGACGCCGCCGAGCGCGTTCAGCGACCGTATGGCATCGACGATCTCCTCCGGCGCGCTCTCGCCCTGGACGCTCGCGGGGCACAGGACGAGCTCGACGAGCGGGTAGCGCTCGGAGAGCACGTTCGTGATGTCGTGGATGACGGCGCCGGTCTCGGACGTCACGACGCCCACCCGCTGCGGGAACGGGGGCAGCGGGCGCTTGCGGCTCTCGTCGAAGAGCCCCTCGCGCTCGAGCATGGCGCGGAGGCGCTCGAACTCGGCGGCGAGCGCGCCGAGGCCGGCTGGGACGACGGCGTCGACGATGATCTGCGTCACGCCGCGCACGAGGTAGAAGGACACGCGGCCGTGGACGTTCACCTGCGCGCCGTTGTCGAGGTGCTCGGCTCCGGTATCGGAGGCGAACAGCACGCCCTGGAGCGCGGCTCCGGCGTCTTTCAGCGTGAAGTAGGAGTGCCCAGCCGCTGAGCGCGTCAGGCTGGAGACCTCGCCGCTGACCCAGACGTCGCGGAGCTGCGGGTCGCCCTCGAGGATGGCCTTGAGGTAGCCCGCCAGCTCGGTGACGGTGTAGACCTGCATGGTGCTACTCGCTGACGCGCGTCACGTACTCGGCCGTCCGCGTGTCGATGCGGACCTTGTCGCCGGTGGCCACGAACATGGGCACGTTGACGACGAGCCCGGTCTCGAGCGTCGCCGGCTTGCCGCTCCCCGAGGCCGTATCGCCCTTGTAGCCCGGCGGCGTCTCGCTCACCGCGAGGTCGACGGTCGTGGGGAGCTCGACGCCGATCGCCTTGTCGCGGAAGAAGACGATCTCGCACGGCGTCTGGTCCACCAGGTAGGTCAGGGCATCGGCGACGACGTCCTTGTTCAGCTCGTACTGATCGAAGGTGCCTGTGTCCATGAACGTGTAGATGCCGTCGGCCTCGTACAGGAAGGTGCACTCCCGGTTCACGACGGGGGCGCGGTTGAGCTTGATGCCGTAGCCGGAGAAGGTCTTGTCGAGCAGCTGGCCGGTCAGCATGTTGCGCATCTTGATGTGGTAGACGGGCGCGCGCTGCTGCATCTTCTGCTGGTGGTACTCCTCCACCTTGAACGGCACGCCATCCATCTCGATGGTCACGCCGCGGCGGAGGTCACCGAAATCCATCACCATGCGTTGGTTCTCCTGGAGCTTGGGTAGATCACCGAACGGGGCTCGCCTAGACCTCCACCAGGTCCCGCTTGTGCGCGTGGGTCAGCACGCGCGGCTTGCCGTTCTCCATCACGACGAGGTCCTCGATACGCACGCCACCCCACCCCGTGAGGTAGATCCCCGGCTCGATGCTGAAGACCATGCCGTCCTCGACCGCACCGTCCGACTTCGGGCCGACGCCCGGGAGCTCGTGCACGGCGATGCCGATGCCGTGGCCCAGGCTGTGGCCGAAGGAGTCGCCGTAGCCGGCGTCGACGATGACGGCGCGCGCGAGGCCGTCGATCTCGCCGCCCGTCATGCCCGCTCGGGCCGTCGCCGCGGCGGTCTCCTGGGCGGCGAGCACCGTGTCGTAGACCTTGCGGAACTGCTCGCTGGCCTCGCCGAGCACGAAGGTGCGCGTGATGTCGGAGCAGTAGCCGTCGTAGAGCGCGCCCATGTCGACGACGACGCCGTCGCCGACCTCGAGCTTGCGGTCGGTCGGGTGGTGGTGCGCCTTGGCGCCGTTGGGCCCCGAGGCGACGATCGTCTCGAAGGAGAGGCCGTCGGCGCCCAGCTCGCGCATCGTGCGCTCCATGTCCCACGCGACCTCGCGCTCGGTCATGCCGGGGCGCAGCCGCGCGCCGACGGCCTCCATCGCGCCGTCGGCCAGGTCGATGGCCCGCTGCATCACCGCGAGCTCCGCTGGTTCCTTGACCGCGCGCAGCTGCGTCGCCATCGAGCCGGTCGGGATGAGCTCCGGCACGGGGTCGCGCTTGCCGAACCGCTCCTTCAGCGAGTTGAACATGGACACGCTCATGTCGCCGTCCTCGATCCCCACGCGCCGCGACCCCGAAGAGGCAGCCGCCTCTTCGATCCACTCCAGGCCGGAGGTGATGCGCACGACCGTATAGTCGGGCGCTTGCGCTCCGGCCTGCTCCGTGTAGCGGGAGTCGGTGCCGAGCAGCGCGTCCGTCGGCGTGATCCACAGGTAGCCGGCGGTCCCCCGGAAGCCGGAGAAGTAGGCCCGGTTCTCCGCAGACGTGACGAGGAACGAGTCGATCTTCTTGTCTTCGAAGCGGGCGCGCAGGCGCTCGATGCGGTCGGCGTGGCTCACGCGGGCTTACCCTCCTCCACGAGGTAGTCGAGCGCGAGCAGGTACCCCCGCCATCCAAGGCCGACGATGCTCCCACGCACGACGGGCGCCGTCAGCGACGTGTGCCGGAACTCTTCTCGCGCGTAGATGTTCGAGATGTGCACCTCGACCACCGGGACCGAGAGCGTGGCCAGGCAGTCGCGCAGCGCCACGCTCGTATGCGTGAGGCCGCCGGCGTTGATGATGACGCCGCCGGAGCCGTCCGCGTTCGCCTGGATGTGGTCGATGATCGCGCCCTCGGCGTTGGACTGGAAGAACGTGACCTCCACGCCGAGCTCGGCCGCGCGCGCCTCGAGCCGCTGCTCGATCTCGGCGAGCGTGGTCGAGCCGTAGGTGGCGGGCTCGCGCTGGCCCAGGATGTTCAGGTTGGGCCCGTTGATGACCAGGATGCTCATGCGGAGGTTGCTCTAGCGGCGCTGCACACGTGGCTTGCCGCGGGCCAGCGGGTGCGAAGCGAGGTAAACGCGCCGCGCCTCGGCCTGGCTGACGTGAGTGTACACCTGAGTGGCCGCTGGAGTGGAGTGGCCAAGCAGCTCCTGGACGACGCGCAGGTCGGCGCCGCCGTCGAGCAGGTGCGTCGCGAAGCTGTGCCGCAGCGTGTGCGTATGCACGTCGTCGCGCAGGCCCGCGGCGGCCGCGTGGCGGCGGACGATGGCCTGGATCGAGCGCGTCGTGAGCCGCCCGCCACGGCGGTTCAGGAACAGCGCTGGGCCGGAGCTTGCCGCGGCGAAGGCGGGGCGTCCCTCCCGCACGTAGCCGCGGAGCGCGCGCACGGACGCCCCGCCGAGGGGGACGACGCGGGTCTTCGAGCCCTTCCCGAATGCGCGGACGGTGCGCCGGCTAAGCGAGATGGCATCGAGGTCGAGCCCGGCCGCTTCGCTCACGCGCAGGCCGCTGCCGTAGAGCAGCTCGAGCAGCGCGGCGTCGCGCAGCCCCGCGGGCGTGCTGAGGGCCTGGGGCGCCTCGACGAGCCGCGCGGCCTCGCCGGCCGAGAGCACGTCAGGCAGGCGGGCGGGCGGGCGCGGCGTGAAGCGACGCATGAGCGTCGAGCGCGGCTCCCACAGCGGCGCCCGGGGCAGATGTCCCGCCTCGATGAGGTAGCGCAGCAGCGCACGCAGCGCCGCCAGGAGCCGCAGCACGCTGCCGCGGGCATGGCCCCGGCTCCCGGCGCGCCGTCCGCTGGCAAGCTCACGGCGCTCGAGGAGCCACGCCACGTAGTCGCGCACGAGGTTGCGGTATTCGAGCGGCACGCGCTCAGGCCCGGCTCGCTCGACGAACGCGCGGAGCTCCTCGGCCCGCTCGCCGAGGGCGATGTCTTGGCCGGCGAGGTACTCCGCGAACGGCGCCAGGTCAGCGATGTAGTTGCGGACGGTGGCGGGGGCCAGCCCGCGGCTGGCCAGGTGGCGTCCGTACGTCTCGGTGAGTGCGGCGTTGGCGACGGTCATCGGGTTGGGCCTGGACGCCTACGCGGCGCCGGCAGCCTGCGGCTCTTCCTCGGGCACGGGGCCGCGGTACGCGCAATTCGTGCACTGCGCGTTGGTGCGGCCGGCGGCGACCAGCAGCCCCTCGCACTCCGGGCAGGCGACCGGGAGCGGCCGTCTGCTGACGGTGAAGTCGCACTCCGGGTAGTTGGAGCAACCGTAGAAGATACGGCCACGGGCGCGCCGCTCCACCAGGTCCCCGCCGTCCCGCGGGCACTTGGCGCCCGTCTTCTTCACGAGGGGACGGCTGTTCTTGCAGTCCGGGAAACCGGTGCAGGAGACGAACTGGCCGAACTTGCCGTGCTTGATCACCATGGGGCGTCCGCAGACCTCGCAGATCTCGTCGGTCGGCTCCTCCACCTTCACCCGCGGCATGTCCTCCATCGCCCGGTCGAGCCGCTCTTTGAACGGTCCGTAGAACTCCCTGAGCAGCGGCACCCACTCCAGCTTGCCGTTGGCGACGTCGTCCAGCTGCTGTTCGAGCTGCGCGGTGAAGGCCGGGTCCATGATGTCGGGGAAGTGGCCGGTGAGCTGCTCGCACACCACCTGGCCGAGCCGCGTCGACTTGAGCGTGCCGCGCTCCCGCGTGACGTATTGCCGGTCGACGATGACGCTGACGGTGGGTGCGTAGGTGCTCGGCCGCCCGATGCCGTGCTCCTCCAGCGACTTGATGAGGCTGGCCTCGGTGTAGTGCGGGGGCGGCTGCGTGAAGTGCTGCTGCGGGTCGAGTCCGTGGAACGCCAGCACCTGGTCCTCGTCGAGCGCCGGGAGCACGCGCTCGGCCTCGTCGTCGTCCTCCGCGTCCTCGTCCTTGGCTTCGAGGTAGAGCACGCGGAAGCCCGCGAACTTGAGGACCGAGCCGCTCACGCGGAAGAGGTAGCTCGCCCCCGAAGTGCCGTTCGCCGCGATCTCGATCTGCGTCGAGTCGAGCACGGCGTCGGCCATCTGGCTGGCGACCATGCGCTTCCAGATGAGGTCGTAGAGCCGCGCCTGGTCGTTCGTCAGACGGCCGCGTAGCGACTCGGGCGTGCGCGCCGACGACGTTGGCCGGATGGCCTCGTGGGCCTCCTGGGCCACCTTGGAGCGCGTGGTGTAGCGCCGCGCCGATTGCGGCACGTACTCGCTGCCCCACCGGCTCCTCACGTAGGAGCGCGTCTCGTCGATGGCGCTGTCGGCCACCTGCGGCGAGTCGGTCCTCATATAGGTGATGAGTCCGACTGACTCACCCTCACCGACGTTGATGCCCTCGTAGAGCTGCTGTGCGACGCTCATGGCCTGGCGTGCGGACATGCGCAGCTGCCGGAACGCGTCTTGCTGGAGGGTGCTCGTGATGAACGGCGCTGCCGGCTTGCGCTTGATCTCCCGCTTCTTGACCGAGGCCACCTTGTAGCCAGCGCCCTTGAGATCGGCCGCGATGCGGTCGACCGAGGCTTGGTCGGGCAGCTCGATCGCGCCCGCCTTGCCAGCCACGCTGTGCAGCTTCGCGTCGAACGCGCGGCCTCCCTCGGGCTGGAGCGACGCCGCGAGCGTCCAGTACTCGACCGGGGTGAAGGCGCCGATCGCGCTGTCGCGATCGACCACGAGGCGCAGCGCGACGGACTGGACGCGCCCGGCCGAGAGCCCGCGCCGCACCTTGCGCCAGAGCAGGGGGCTGAGCTGGTAGCCGACGAGCCGGTCGAGGATGCGGCGCGCCTGCTGGGCGTTGACCAGCCGCATGTCGATCTCACGGTATTGCTCGAAGGCCTCCTTGATGGCCTCGGGCGTGATGGAGTGGAAGACGACGCGCTTGACCGGCTTGTTCTTCCAGCCCGCCGCCTCCAGGAGGTGCCAGGAGATGGCTTCTCCCTCGCGGTCGGGGTCCGTCGCCAGGTAGACGTCGTCGGCTGCCGCGCCGGCCTTCTTGAGGTCGGCGATGATGGCGCGCTTGTCCTTCATCACCTGGTATTCCGGCAGGAAGTCCTGGTCCGGATCGACGCCCAGCCTGCCCTCCGGAAGGTCCCGGACGTGGCCCATGGACGCCTTGACGATGTAGTTGCGCCCCAGGATCCTGCCCACGGTCGTCGCCTTGGCGGGTGACTCCACGATCACCAGGTGGCGGCCGCTCCCCGGCGATGCGCTAGTGGGCGCCGCTGTGGTGTCGCGGCGCCGAGTCGTTCGCGTGCCTGTCTTGGTTCCCTTCGGTCTCGTTGCCATATTCCCAAAATAAGGCCTGGTACAGGGGCCTTGTCAAGGGGGTCGCGCCCGCGTGCTACGCACGTGCGTCGCGCGTGGTACTGCCACGCGCGCGAACGTAATTCATGCGGCCGACCTGCCGGATCTGCCCTTTGAGCTCCATCACCGCAAGCGTTCCCGTGACGCGCGTCACCGGGATCTCGGTGCGGCGGCTCAGGTCGTCGATATGCTGCGGCTCGGAGTTCAGCGCCTCGTAGAGCGCCGCTTCGTCGCCTGTCTCCGCCTCGAACAGGCCGGGGAGCGGCGTCTGGTGCGAGGCCACCGCGCTCAGGTTCAGCTCCTCCAGGATGTCCTCGGCCGCCATCACGAGCTTGGCGCCCTCTTGGATCAGCCGGTTCGTGACCGCGCTCGTCGGCGAGTAGATGCTCCCCGGAACGCAGAAGACCTCCCGGTTCTGCTCGAGCGCCGAGCGGATCGTCGAGAGCGTCCCGCTGCGCTCCGGCGCCTCGACGACGAGCGTGCCGAGACTCAGACCGCTCAAGACCCGGTTCCGCCGTGGGAAGTGGCGGGCCTCCGGCTTGGTGCCCAGCGGGTACTCGGAGATGACGGCGCCCTGCTCCGCGATCTGACGCATCAGGCCGGCGTGCTCGGGCGGGTACGGCACGTCGAGGCCGGAGCCCAAAACGCCGATCGTGCGCCCGCCGGCCTCCAGCGCCGCCCGGTGCGCGACGCCGTCGATGCCGCGCGCCAGGCCGCTGACGATGGTCACGCCGGCCCTGGCCAGGTCACCGGCTAGGTGGGCCGCCACCTCCTTGCCATAGGAGGTGGGCTTGCGCGTCCCGACGACGGTCACGCTCCGCTGGTCGTCGTCCGTCAGCTCGCCCTGCACGTAGAGCACCGGCGGGAGGTCGTCGATCTCGCGCAGGAGGCGTGGATAGGCCGGGTCGTGCCACGTGAGCACGCCGATCCCCGCCGCCTGGACGCGCTCGAGCTCCTCGTCCGGGTCGATCTGCGGGCGGACCTCCGTGATGGCGCTGACGACGTGCGGATCGAGCCCCGCGGCCCGCAGCTCGCCGGCGCTGGCGCCCCAAGCCGCCTCGAGCGAGCCGAAGCGCTCCTCCAGCATGCCGACGCGCACGCGGCCCACGGAGGGCACGCGGGTGAAGGCGATCCAATAAGGGAGGTCGGGGACAAGCGACGTCATCGGGCGTGTCTCGCTGGTGCTGTGGATAGCTCACGCCATTGTGAGCGGCATTCTACCGCCAGGCGCAAGCCCGCTCTGTCACCCTGAGCGAAGCGAAGGGTCTCGTCCCAAGCTCTCGTCGCTCAAGCATCGCACGGCTACGAGGTTCTTCGTCCTTCCGAGGAAGGACGCATAGTCAGACGCGCACAGTCAGCAAAGCTGGCGGAGAGAGCGGGATTCGAACCCGCGAGAGGCTTGCACCCCTACACGATTTCCAGTCGTGCCCGTTCGGCCACTCCGGCACCTCTCCGCGGGGACGCCCAGCCCGGCGCGCCCGGCTCATGGGCCGAAGATGGGCGGCCGGGCCCGGCGGCGTGGGTCTGGAGACGGGGGATATGGCGGAGAGAGTGGGATTCGAACCCACGGTAGGAGTTGCCCCCTACAACGGTTTTCGAGACCGCCGCCTTCGTCCGCTCAGCCATCTCTCCGCGCCACTCGATTGTAACGTGCCCACGCGGCCCGCCGCAAAGCCGCGGCCCCGCTTCGAGGCGCTCGCCCGCCCTTCCGCCGCCTTGACACGCCTCCATACGCTCTCATACCATCGGAAGCGAGGTGCGAACCGCGTCGGACTCCTGAGCGGTGGGACGGACGGTCGCCGGCAAACGTCGGCGTTCCGGTCCGGGCCACCGCCTTTTCGTTCCCGGCGTGGGCAAACCATAACGAATGGACTCTTGGACAGCGATCGTGATGGCGGCGGGTAAGGGGGTGCGCATGCGCTCCTCGACACCCAAGGTCCTGCACCGCGTGGCCGGCGTGCCCCTGGTGGTCCACGCCGTGAACGCGGCCCGCCATGTGAACCCCACCTCGACCTTGGCCGTGGTCTCCCCGGCCAGCCGCGCGGACGTCGCGGCGGCCCTCGGCGACGGCGTCGAGTGCGTCGAGCAGCCGGACCCCCTAGGTACAGGCCAAGCCCTCGTGTCGGCGCTCGCGCACGTGCCGGCGGATTGCCAGCACGTCCTCCTCCTCAACGGCGACAAGCCCCTGCTGCGCGGCGAGACGGTCGCCGAGCTGGCCGAGCTGCACCTGAAGCGCCACGCCGCCGTGACCCTGCTCAGCGCGACCGTCTCCGAGAAGGAGGCCGAAGACTTCGGCCGCGTGCAGCGCGGCGCTCGCAACAAGCCGATCGCCGTCGTCGAAGCCGCCGAAGCACGGGCGGCCCATGCGGCGAGCGTCGAGGTCAACGTGGGCGTCTACGCGATCGATGCAGCGTGGCTGCGCGGCGCCATCGCGTCGCTTGAGCGCCACCCCTCGGGCGAGTACTACGTGACTGACCTCGTGGGCTTGGCCGTGGCCGAGGGCAAGCGTGTCGAGGCACTCGTGATGGACGACGCGGAGGAGGCCATCGGCGTGAAAACGCGGGCGCTCCTGGCGCGAGCCGAAGGCGCCATGCAGACCCGCCTGCGCGATGCCGCGATGGCCGGGGGAGCGACGCTCCTCGATCCCGCGACGACGTACCTCGATGCGACCGTCGAGCTGGCTCAGGACGTGACGGTCCACCCGAACACGTCCATCAGCGGCGCCACGACCATCGGCGCGGGCGCCACCGTCGGCCCGAACGCGCAGATCGTCGACTCGTCCGTCGGCCCCGGCGCGACGGTGCGCTCAGCCATCGTCGAATCGTCGACGCTCGAGGCCGGCTCCCACGTGGGGCCGTTCTCGCACCTCCGCGCGGGGACGCACCTCGGCGAGGGGGCCTACGTCGGCACGCACGTCGAGGTGAAGGCGAGCCGCGTCGGGCGGAACACGAAGATCGGGCATTTCAGCTACATCGGCGACGCGGTCATCGGCGACGACGTGAATATCGGCGCCGGGACGGTCACGTGCAACTACGACGGCACGACGAAGCACGTCACCGAGATCGGCGACGGTGCTTTCATCGGCAGCGACAGCATGCTCGTGGCCCCGGTCAAGGTCGGCGCGGGCGCCGTGACGGGCGCCGGGGCGGTCGTCACCCGCGACGTCCCGCCGGGCGCCACCGTCGCCGGCATGCCGGCGCGAGTCCTGCACCCGGAAGCGGTGCCCGCCGGCGCATCCCAAGACAACGAGGGGGGACATTCCCTTGGATAGCGGCAGTACGATCATGGCCGTCCTGTTGGGCGGCACGATGTTGGTGTTCCTAGCCCTTCAGATGGCGGATGCGGCCCTGCCGTTGCTCCGGCAGAGCCAGGTCCGCGAGTCGCTCGGGGAGCGGGGCATCCGCGAGGCGGCCCTGCGCCGTCTCCGCGCCTCCCGCGAGCAGTACGACGACTTGGTCTGGCTCCTGACGCTCGTGAGCGTCGCGGCGGCCTCCGCGCTCACCGTCGGCTTGCTGCTGCGGGCCACGGAGCTTCGCTGGCCGCTGATCGCGCTCGGCGTGGCAGGGCTCTGGCTGGCCGCCCTCCTGCTGGTGCCCGCCGTGCGCTACGTCGTCCGCGCGCTCCCGGTCCGCAGGCTGGTGGTTGGCGGCGTGATGGTGCAGTTCGCCCTGTGGCCGCTGCTGCCGCTCCGCCGCCTCAGCCGGTCCGGGCTCCAGCTAGGCGCGGGTCGGGACGCCACCAATGGTCACGCGTCCGACGCGAACGGAGGCACCGAGGGCGGGGAGCCGCGGATGCCGGTGGAAGACGAGATCGCGGACGAGCCCCTGGAGCAACACGAGCGGGTGATGATCCATGCGATCCTGCACCTCGACGAAACGCCGGTCCGGGAGCTGATGGTCCCGCGCGTCGACGTCATCAGCGTCGATGTCACCACGCCACTGGACGACGCGGTGCAGCTGATCCTGAACAGCGGACACAGCCGGCTGCCCGTCTACGAGGATGGCAAGGACAACATCGTCGGCATCCTCTACAGCCGTGACCTGCTCGCGGCCGGGGCCCGCGGGAACCGTGCGGCCTCGTCAGCACTGCGCGACCTCATGCGCCCGGCCTTCTTCGTACCCGAGAGCAAGCGCGTCGACGAGATGCTCACGGAGTTCCAGGAGCGGCGCGTGCACATCGCCATCATCGTCGACGAGTACGGCGGCGTCGCCGGCATCGTGACCATCGAGGACCTCCTCGAGGAGATCGTCGGCGAGATCCAGGACGAGTTCGATGCGGACGAGCCGGTCATCGAGCGAGGCCCGTCGGGCGAGGCCGTCGTGGACGCCAGGATGCCGGTCGATGAGTTCAACGCCGAGTTCAACACCGACATCAGCCCCGAGGGCTTCGACACGCTGGGCGGACTGCTCTACGCGCGGCTCGGCAAGATACCGGAGCCGGGGGACGTGGTGAACGAGAACGGGCTTCGGCTGCAGGTCATCACCACGACCGGGCGGCGCATCAAGCGCGTCCGCGTGGTGCCGGAGCCCCACGCCACGGGCACTCCGGAGTCCGAGGGTGGCACCAGCGTGGACAGCTAGTCACGCTCTCACGACAAAAGGCAAAGGAAGAGGCCCCGCTCGTCGAGCGGGGCCTCTTCTTACACGCTGTGCGAAAGCTCGCTCGGCTACTTGACGATCAGCAGGCCGCTGGCCTGGCCGCCCTGGTTGCCCGTGGCAACGATGCTGTAGCCGCCCGAGGCCATCCCGCTAGCCTCCATGTTGAAGGCGCCACCAGCGTTCGCGGTCGCGGTGCCGAGGGAGACCGAGCTCCCGTCGTCCATCACCGCGCTCACGTCCACCGACTCACCGGAGCCCCAGCCCGTGCCGTACACGGTGGAGCCGACGACGGTGATGCCCGCGGTGCTCCCGCTACCGGCGGGGCCCGGAGGTCCAGGCGCTCCGGTGGAGCCGGCTGATCCGGCGGAGCCGGCTGATCCGGCGCTACCTGCCGGGCCCTGAGGGCCGGCCTCACCAGCGGCACCGGCGGCACCGGCGGCTCCCGTGGCGCCCGCGGGGCCATCGGACCCGGCACAGGCGGCGAGCAGCATGGAGACGATCGCGAGGAGCAGTACGAGCGCAATAGGCTTGGCGCGGAGGAAGCGGTTCATTGAGTCCCCTTTCCGAGATACCATATCGAGTGTGGGCTGATGGCTGCCATGCCGAAAGCGCAGGCCACCATCCGGCCCAGAAACCCGCCCAATCATAGTGACCCGTTTTCCGCACTGTCAAGGGCTTTCCCTTGGCGAGTAGCGGCTTCCGGGCGCGGAAGCACCGCCCAGGCGCCTCGCGCGCGCACTGATGCTCGCCTGTTCGCTCACTTTCACGCTCCGTTATACTGCGAACGCCGCGCCCCCGTAGCTCAGCGGATAGAGCACCGGCCTCCGGAGCCGGTGGCGGGAGTTCGAGTCTCCCCGGGGGTGCCATCCCCCTCTCGTGCGCCCCGTCGAGCCACATCCGGGCCACGGGCACCTGCCAGGAGCCACGCCATGACCTCCCCCACGGCCTACCGGCTGCCCACCACGGTGCGGCCCCGGCACTACGACCTCACCTTCGAGCCCAACTTCGATTCCTTCACGTTCGAGGGCACCGCGACGGTTACGATCGTGCTGGAAGAGCCCACGACCGCCGTCCAGCTCCACGCCGCCGATCTGTCGATCTCGGCCGCCTCCGCGGTCCTCGCCGACGGCACGACCGTCCCCGCGGCCGCCATCGACCTCGAAGAGGACGCGGAGCGCCTGACGGTCTCGTTCGCCGCTCCGCTGCCCGCGGGGGAGGCGAAGCTCACCCTGGCCTTCGCCGGAACGCTCAACGACCAGATGCGCGGCTTCTACCGCAGCAGCTACGAGACCCAAAGCGGGAAGACGGAGCACCTCGCAAGCACGCAGTTCGAGGCGACCGACGCCCGGCGGGCGTTCCCCTGCTGGGACGAGCCGGCCATCAAGGCGTCGTTCGGGCTCACGCTCGTGATCCCCGAGTCCCTGACCGCGATCTCCAACATGCCCATCGCCGCCGAGAGCGCGCTGCCCAACGGACGGCGCGAGGTGCGCTTCGAGCCGACGCCCGTCATGTCGACGTACCTTCTCGCCTTCGTCGTCGGCGACATGGCCTGCGTCCAGGACACCGCGGGCTCGGGGACGCTCATCCGCGTCTGGACGACCCGCGGCAAGGAGGAGCTTGGCCGCTTCGCGCTCGAGAACAGCGTGCGGATCCTCGACTACATGGACGACTACTTCGGCATCCCCTACCCGCTGCCGAAGCTGGACCACATCGCGGTGCCCGACTTCGCCGCGGGCGCCATGGAGAACTGGGGCGCCATCACCTACCGCGAGACGGCGCTGCTCTTCGACCCCGAAAACTCCGCGGCGCAGGCCCGCCAGCGCATCCTGGAAGTGGTCGCCCACGAGATGGCGCACATGTGGTTCGGCGACCTCGTCACGATGGAGTGGTGGGACGACCTCTGGCTGAACGAGAGCTTCGCCTCGTGGATGGGCGACAAGGCCGTCGACCACCTCTACCCGCAGTGGGCGATGTGGACGCAGTTCGTCTCGCACGACACCAACTCGGCGCTCGGGCTGGACGGCCTCCGCAACTCGCACCCCATCGAGGCCAAGGTGAGCGACCCGGCCGAGATCCGCGAGCTCTTCGACGCCATCAGCTACAGCAAGGGCGGCTCGGTGCTGCGCATGCTGGAGGACTACCTGGGCGCCGAGACGTTCCGGGCGGGCCTGCACGCCTACCTGTCCGCGCACAGCTACGCCAACGCCCGCACGGAGCACCTCTGGTCGGCCCTCGGCAAGGCGTCCGGCGAGCCGGTGACGCGGATCATGGACTCGTGGGTCAAGCAGATCGGCTATCCGGTGCTCGACGTCGAGCTCAGCCGCACGACCGGCGGCGTGACCATCGGCCTCAAGCAGGAGCGCTTCCTCTACGACCGCCTGCTGGGCGAAGCCGAGCCCCCCGACGGTGGTTCTGGCGGCTCGCTCTGGGAGATCCCCGTCGGCGTCGTGCGCGGGGGCGCCGAGGCGAAGGAGTCGCTGCTGATGAGTGGCGCGACGGGCTCGATGAGCCTCAGCGCCGAGCCCGCGTCGTCGTGGGTCAAGGTCAACGCCGGCCAGACCGGCTTCTTCCGCGTGCGCTACGCCGACGAGGAGTGGGAGCGGTTGCGCGAGGCGGTCATCGCCCAGAGCCTGCCGCCCACCGACCGCCTCGGCCTCCAGAACGACGCCTACGCCCTGATGCGCAACGGATCGCTGCCCGCGACCGTGTTCCTCTCGATGGCGCAGGCGTTCGCCGGCGAGACGGACGCGACCGTGTGGGGCGACCTCGCGGCGAACCTGCGCGGCTTCGAGGGGCTCCTGCTCGACCAGCCCTACCTCGACTCCTACCAGACCTTCGCGCGGGGACTGTTCGCGACCATCGCGGGGACGGTCGGGTGGGACGCCGGCCCCGGCGAGGAGCACCTCGACGCGCTCCGCCGCAGCACGGTGCTCGGCCAATACGGCGGCTACGGCGACCCCGGCACGCTCGCCGAGGCGCAAACGCGCTTCGAAGCGTATCTCACGGAGCCCGCCTCCCTCCACCCCGACCTGCGTGGCGTCGTCCTCGGGCTCGTCGCGCAGGAGGGCGGCCGCGAGACCTACGACACGCTCTGGCGTCTCGAGAAGGAGGCGCAGCTGCACGAGGAGAAGATGCGGTTCCTCGGCGCGCTCACGCGGTTCAAGGACCCGGCGCTGCTGGGCGACCTGCTCACCCGCTCGCTCGGCGACGAGGTCCGCTCGCAGGACGCGATGGCGGTCATCGTGCAGACGGCGGGCAACCGGCACGGCCGCGACCTCGCCTGGGCGTTCGTCCAGGACAACTGGGGCGAGCTCGACCGCCGCTACGGCAAGGGCGGCTTCGCCATCATGCGCCTCGTCGGGCTCACCGGCGGCTTCACGACGATGGAGCGCCACGACGAGGTGCGGGCGTTCTTCGAGGCGCATCCGGCCCCGTCGGCCACGCGCACGATCCAGCAGTCGCTCGAGCGCATCCGGCTGAACGCAGCCTGGCTCGACCGCAACCGCGCCGTCGTCGGCGACTGGCTCGGCGCCAACGCGTAGGCAGGCGCAGCCCTGCAACCCGATC